>CABSNS010000034.1:0-9242 GCA_902479105.1 uncultured Collinsella sp.
GGCCGGCGCGGTGACAACGGCCATAGGGGATGAGAGCGTGTAGGTTTTGCCCTGATAGTCGAGGACAAAGCGCAGCTTGCACCCTTCCTCCAGAAGGCCCGATGCCGCGTCGAGAAACTTGTCTTCGAGTGTGAACGTCGCCAGATTATCCGCGCCTGATGCGCTGGCCTTGATCTGGCCGATCTGCGTGACGGTTTCGGGCGAGCTACCCGTGGCGGGCATTACCTTGTTGATGTGCAGCGTTGCCTGTCCACCCTGTGGCAGATGTGCCTGTACAATAAAGGCATGCGTGTCGGGTTGGTCGTTTGCCGCGTCGTCCTTCGGCAATGCCATGAACGTGGCATCAGCGTACTGGATGTCCCATTCGTCGAATGTGAGCTGGCGGAAGTACGGCTCGCCGTCGGAAAGCGGACGCGTGGGAGCGGTAATGGCGGTGCCGCCCTGAATACGCGCAAGGGGAATCTCGACATCACGGTAGCCCGCCATGCTAATGGAGATGCCGCCGTTAAAGTCGTACGCGTCGAGAAGCGTTGCCTCGTCCACGTAGCCTTCCGAAAGAGGGGCGACCTCAAAGATGGCCGTACCCTCGTCGTCGGTAGTGGCGGTGAGCTGCTTGCCTGCGGCATAGCGCGATGTGAGTGTGACCTGGGCACCCGTGATGGGCGTATTCTTGTTGGCGACGTCGACCACGACCACACCAAACATGGTGCGCGAGAGCACCAAGACCTTGAAGGGATCATCTTCGTCGGCGTATGCCTCGGCGGGGGCGAACGGCAATATGAAGGCGTTTGCGCTTCCCGGCACGCGCGGCAACATAATGCTCGCCAGCGAGGACGCTCCGGCAACAAGTAACGAACGGCGATCAAGCATCTTTGGCTCCCATCCCGCAGGTATCGGTGGAAATAATCCAATTTTGCGAGAAGGCATCCTGCCACGGTAGTGCCGTCCGAGGGCCAAAATGTCCAATTTGAGCGAGCGAAGCGCCGGGGCTCCGGAGCGCGCATGCTGCGCTAGGCAGCCCGGTCGCTAACGCAACATATGCGCGACCAGTTCGGTGCGCGTGCCGATGCCAAGCTTTGCATACACACTGGATAGGCGGTTTTTGACAGTGCCCGGCGATACTCCCATATGACGAGCGATTTCGGCGTTGGTCCATCCGCGGCAGGCGAGCATGGCCATGGTGAACTCTGTGGTCGTCAGGTCGTCAGCCACGTCCTCGCCCGAATCGGGGTTGTGGATGCGCCGCCAGCCGTAGCTGAATCGATACGTAATCTCGATGATACGTGCGAAATCGTCAGGGTATTGCGATTTTAGGCATGCCTCGATGAGCCCCTGCAAAAGGCCGTGGTGCTCGCCAATGAGCTCGATAAGGCCGTCGGGGCGCGCAATGTTCCAAGCGGCTCCGAAGTGCGTTTTTGCGGCGTCGACGTCTTTGAGACTCATGCATGCCATGGAAGCTGCCAGGTGCAGGAACAGTTCCGAGATCGGATAGCTCCCCTGTTTCATGATCAGGGCGTTTTCCGCCATGCCCAGACTGCGGCCATATTCGCCGCGCAGGTACAGGGCATGCGCCATCACGTAGCTGGCGAACAGGCGCAGGCCTTCGGGCAGATGCGCCGCAAGCGGATAAAACTCTTCGGCAGAATACGGGGAAGACAAGTGCAACAGGACGCTTGCGGCCGAGGCGAACAGGATATGCGTGGCGTGGACGGCGGGTGATTCCTCGTCAGTTGGCGTATCGAGGATGCCCGCAAGACAACGGCGGGCGTCGGCGATACGGTTGAGCGACAGACTGGCGTATCCGCAGATAAAGCATGCGGAATAGCGCAGTGCGGAATCGGTGGCGTCAAGATAGGGACGCGCTGTCTTGGCAGCGAGGGCGGCCTGTCCGCGAAAGTACAGCGCTTCTGCCGTGGCGATGGTGCGTGAATCGGGGTCGGAAATGCCTGCAACCGCAGCGTCAATCTGCCCCGGCACAAAGGCAGTGCACATCAACGGCATGGGAACGCATGGGTAGCCATCGCAGTCCATCTTCCATCTCCCAACAGCTGGCAACAATAGCAGCAATTGTACTCCTGTTGCTCGGGACCCCTTTCGTTTTACTGTTCGGTTAACGCTACGGATCGTTTTGGAAGGCTTACGAGCATGGTGGTCCCGCTCTCGGAACTTGCTTCGACCTCTACCGCGCCACCGTGAAGCGCTGCAATCTCCCAAACAAGCGCTAGCCCGAGTCCTGCGCCGCCGTATGCCCTGCTGCGGGATTTGTCTAGACGAAAGAACGGCTGGAAGATGCTCTCACGGTACTGCTTGGGTATTCCCGGGCCCTGGTCCTCGACTCTCAGGAACACGTGGCTGTCGTTGTCGCAGATGGAGACGTTGACAGTCGAGCCGGGGCGGCTGTAATGGATGGCATTTTCGACCAGGTTAAACACCAGCCGATAGAGGAGCGTGTCGCTCCCGATTACTAAAGCGTCTCCAGCACAATTGAGGGCTACGCCCTTATTCTCGGCAAGTGGCGCAAGGTCGGTGAGGACCTCTTCGGACAGGGGGCCGAGTTCAACAGCGTCCCCGCAAGGGACACTGCGGAGCTCACTCATCTCGAGCAATACCTTGGCCATTCGAGACATGCGCTCGGTTTGTTCTTGTAGCAGGCCGAGCAGCTCGGCCGTTTCGGGTTGCAAACCGGAGTGCTCGGAGATGAATAGTTCAATCTGTGCTTGCATAAGGGCGAGCGGGGTGCGCAGCTCGTGTGCGGCGTTGCCGGTAAACTGACGCTGTGCAGAGAACCCTTCGCCAAGACGGGCGATCATGTCGTTGAAAGAGGCGCTGCATCGTTGTAGCTCGATGGGCACATCTTCACTGAGCCTGATTTCGCTTAGGTTGTCAGGCTGCACACGCTCGACCTGGGCCGCAAAAGCCCGTAGCGGTTTGAGTGCACGGCCGCTCACAAAGTATGCCAGCGCGCCGCCAAGGAGTGTTACTCCAGCCGTGATGTACCAGGCTGTCGTGCCAAAAGACTCCTGTGCGTCGTTTACGACGATCGTGACCTCGTCATCGGGGGTCGCTTTCGTTGGGTCGAACGCCTGGGGCGAATTTTCGCCGGTTGCGTTAAAGGCCGAGATGTTACTGCCGATGGCATCCATGTAGCGCATGCCCGTATAGCCGACCAGGCAGTTCGTCAGCACGCATGCCGCACACGTGAGCAGTGCCGTCGTAATCGTTATGCGCCATTGCAGCGAAAGCCTTTTCATTCGCTATCCTCCATAACGTAGCCCTCTCCAATCCGATTGCGAATCGGGTCGTATCCCAAAGCGCTGCGTAGCTTTTTGCGGAGTGACGAGATGTGAACGCGGGTCGCGTTGCTAAAGCTGTTCACGCTGCTATCCCAAACGTGCTCTATAAGCTCCTCTTGGCTTACCGGTCGCCCCTGATTAAGCATCAGGTATTCCAAGATTCCCGTTTCCTTGCGCGTAAGAGATAGGGCCTCGCTGTCTACGGAAGCGATGCGCGCCTTGGTGTCAAAGCGGAGCTTTCCACAGGTTAATACTATGTCGCTTTGTGCAAAGCGCCTGAGGGTAAGGCTGCGGATCCTTGCCGCAAGCTCGTCAAGATGAAACGGCTTGGTAAGGTAATCGTTGGCGCCGGCATCGAGTCCGGCGACCTTGTCGGCGACCTCGCCGCGTGCGGACAGAATCAGTACCTTGGTCTCGCAGTCGGTTTTCCTAAGTTCCCTGAGCACGGTCATGCCATCGATACGGGGAAGGTTGAGGTCGAGTACCACGAGGTCAAAGACTTCGACGCCCAGCAGGTCGAGCGCCTCCTGTCCGTCGTGGCAGCAGTCGACGCTGTACGCCAAGTTTCGCAAGCTGCGCGCGATTGCATCGCACAGCGCTCGCTCGTCTTCGACGATCAAAATACGCATAACAGTCTCCTTGCACATTCCAAATCGCGCTTAACACGGATTTTATAGTCGATATGGTCCAATGGTCGCGTAACGAAAGGAGTGGTCGTGTTGTTCAAAGCGGTAAAGCCCGTGGTACAGGTCGCTTTGTTGATCGTCGGAATTGCCATGGTGTGCTTTGGTGTTATGCGTGGCGAGGCGGATGCCGTGCTGGCCAAAGCGATTAGGCTGTGCTTGGAGTGTATCGGAATTGGATAAAAGAGAAAACACTGCGTCGCATGTTTTGGCCCGATTTCGCGGATTCATTCAGGCGGCGGCGACGCTGGTCACCAACATTCACCTGCCAAACTTTGCCAAAGGCGGCATCTATCAGGGCGCGGGAAAAACAGTCTGCGTACCTGGACTTAATTGCTATTCGTGCCCCGCGGCATCGGGTGCGTGCCCCATCGGGTCGTTCCAGTCGGTGGTAGGTTCATCCAAGTTCAACTTTTCTTACTATGTTACCGGTACGCTCATTTTGCTCGGCGTGCTGCTGGGACGCTTTGTATGCGGCTTTCTGTGCCCGTTTGGCTGGCTGCAGGAGCTGCTTCATAAGATTCCCGGCAAAAAGTTCTCCACGAAAAAGCTCAAGCCGCTCACGTACATCAAGTACGTCGTGCTGCTGTTTGCCGTGGTGCTGCTGCCCGTCTTGGTGGTTAACGACGTGGGCATGGGCGACCCGTTCTTTTGTAAGTACATCTGTCCACAGGGTGTGCTCGAGGGCGCCATTCCGCTGGCCATTGCCAACGCCGGCATTCGATCTGCGCTGGGGCAGCTCTTTACCTGGAAACTTGCCGTTCTCATTGCCGTGGTAGTGCTGAGCGTTTTGTTCTATCGCCCCTTCTGCAAATGGATTTGTCCACTTGGCGCATTCTATGCGCTCATGAATAGGGTGTCCCTACTGGGGATTCGGGTTGACGCATGCAAATGTGTCTCGTGCGGCAAGTGTTCAAGGGTTTGTCAGATGGACGTTGATGTGGTCCGCGCGCCCAATCATGCCGAATGTATCCGGTGCGGAAAGTGCATCGGGGCCTGTCCTGTCGATGCCATCAGCTATCGCTATGGCCTGGATGTGTCGGCGGAAAAGCTTCCCTTGACCGCCGATAAAAAGTAAACAAGCTTCGACAAAACGGAGGAATGACTATGAAGCTTTCTAAGATTGCGGCCCTGTTTATGGTGCCGGTATTGGCCTTGTGCCTTGTGGCATGTTCGGCGCCCGGTGGCAATGTGAGCGAATCTGCGAGCTCCGATCCTAAGATCGCAGAACTCACTGCGCAGAAGCCGGCCAATGCCGACGAGGCCGCCGAGCTGTATGCGAAGCTCATGCAGAAGGAGAACGAGATCTTTTCGAGTGATAACGCGCTGTGGGAAAAGGTATTCAATGCGGCAAATAAAGACTCGACAATGATTGAGGACGGCAGCAATTACGGCGATTTCTTGCTCAAGACCATCGACGGCGCCAAGGATGAGTTTACGGCGGATGAGCTTAAGACGCTCAAGGCCGGTGCGCAGCAGATCAAGGAAATCGAGGACAAGCTCGAGAGCTTGGAGAAGGAGTTCCCCGGCTGTGGAAGCACGCCGAGCGCAGGCGAGAGCGTCGACGCTTCGACCGCTGGCATGACGGCTGGTGCCAATGCTTCGAGCGAGGCGACGAAGTTCCCCAGCTTTACGGGCAAGGACCTGGACGGCAACGACGTGAGCAGCGACGAGCTGTTCTCTAAGAACAAGGTTACCGTCATGAACTTCTGGTTCACCACTTGCAAGCCGTGCGTGGGTGAGTTGGGCGATCTTGAGAAACTGAATCAGGAGCTTGCCGAGAAGGGCGGCCAGGTCGTGGGCGTCAATTCCTTTACGCTCGATGGCAACAAGGGCGAGATTGCAGATGCCAAGGACGTGCTGAGCAAGAAGGGCGTGACATATAAGAACATCTGGTTCAAGTCGGATAGCGAGGCCGGTAAGTTTACGTCAAATTTGTTCTCGTTCCCGACAACGTATGTCATCGATCAGAATGGCAACATCGTAGGGGATCCAATCGTGGGAGCCATCAGCTCCGCCGAGCAGCGCGCAGCACTCAACAAACTTATCGACCAGGCGATTGCGAATAGCGAGCAGTAAAAAACGCGTAAAGCATAGCGAGGATCGTGTGTCGCTGTGCGAAGTAGTCCGCTACCTTTCAAGATAAGCTCCACCGTATAGAGGTTCCGCTCGGGACCTCTTCTTTTGGGCGCCATCTCGTTCGTTTTTTGATACGCCTCGTTGCATTCCTCACTGGTGTCGGTGAAAAATGGGGATAGAGTAGGACAAACGCGTCGAATACGAACGGCGGGGGAGAGCGGGCGAGTGCGCCCGCGCGGGAGAGGTTGCCGTCCATGTTGGAGCTCAAAGGCATTTGCAAAAGGTACGTCACGCAGTCGTTTACGCAGGTGGCGCTCGACAACGTGAGCCTGTCTTTTCGCGATAACGAGTTCGTGGCCATTCTGGGCCCTTCGGGGTCGGGCAAAACTACGATGCTCAACGTTATCGGTGGGCTCGATCACTTTGATTCTGGTGACCTGTTGATCGACGGCATCTCGACCAAGGACTTCCGTGACCGCGATTGGGACGCCTATCGTAACAACCGCATCGGCTTTGTGTTCCAGAGCTATAACCTCATTCCGCATCAGACCATCTTGGAAAACGTTGAGCTGGCGCTTACGCTCACGGGCGTGGGTCATGCCGAGCGCCGCCAGCGTGCACGCAAGGCGCTCGAGGCGGTTGGCCTGGGCGAGCACGTGAATAAGCGCCCGAGCCAGCTTTCGGGTGGACAGATGCAGCGCGTTGCCATTGCCCGTGCCCTGATCAACGACCCCGAGATCGTGCTGGCAGACGAGCCGACCGGCGCCTTGGACTCTACGACGTCCGTGCAGGTCATGGACTTGCTCAAGGATGTTGCACGCGACCGCCTGGTCATCATGGTTACGCACAATCCCGAGCTGGCGTACAAGTACGCTACGCGCATCGTCAACCTGGCGGACGGTAAGATCACCGACGATTCCGATCCTCTCGATGTCGCTGACGCCACGCGCCGCGAGGCCAAGCCTACGCGCAAAACCTCGATGAGCTTTGTGACGGCGCTGGGGCTTTCTGCCCGAAACCTTATGACCAAAAAGGGCCGTACGGCCATGACTGCCTTTGCGGGCTCGATTGGCATTATCGGTATCGCAGCGATTCTGGCGCTGTCCAACGGCGTGAACAACTACATCAAAAAGGTCGAGGAGGATACGCTCTCGAGTTACCCGCTTACGATTTCCAAGCAGGACTACGACCTGTCGTCCATGATGGGCGGACAGGGGGCTGCGGATGAGGACTCGCCTGAAAATGTGGATTCGTCCGACGACAGTGCCGGCGGCAAGGCTAAGGGAACCGATAAAATTCCCGTGGTTACGGCCGTAAAGGATATGTTTGCGAGCGTTAAGTCTAACGACATGACGAGCTTTAAGGCATGGCTCGATGCCGGTGGCGACGGCATCGATAAAGAGGTCAACGCCATTCAGTACGGCTACGGTGTATCGCCGGTTGTCTATCGTGCCGGCAAGGGCGGTGAGAAACCTGTCCGGCTGGTGCCCAACGCCATGACCGAGGCCATGAGCGGTGGTGCGAGCTCAGCGGCAACGGTGGGTATGGAATCCATGGGAACCTCGGTCTTTAACGAGATGATTGACGACCAGAGCCTGCTCGACAGCCAGTACGATGTCGTCGCCGGCCATTGGCCTACGTCTGCCAACGAAGCCGTAATGGTGCTTTCGAGCTGCGGCACGGTGGGCGACTACACGCTCTACAGCATCGGTGCGCTGGATATCGATGAGCTCAACGATCTGGTAAACAGCGCTATGACGGCTGACGGTGGGATCGAAACGCCCGAGACCGGCACCGACTTTACCTACGACGATGCGCTGTCTACCACGTTTAAGGTGCTGTCGCCGGCCGATGCGTATCGCAAAAACGAAGAGACCGGCATGTGGACCGATATGTCTGGCGACACCGACTTTATGGCCGACAAGGTTGCCGACGGTATCGATGTGCACATTGTGGGCGTGGTGCGACCCAACGAGACCGCCAACGCGAGCGCGTTGTCCCCAGGCATTGCCTATACGCATGCGCTGACTTGCCAGCTTATGGAGCGCGCCGCCGATTCACAGATTGTGCAGGAGCAACTTGCCCACCCCGAGACGGATGTGTTTACCGGCAAGACCTTCGACGAGCTGCAAAGTGAAGCCAAACAGGGAGTGGACCTGGGCAGCATGTTCAGCGTGGACGAGGCGGCGCTGAAGAGCGCGTTCTCGTTCGATACCTCCGCGCTCTCGGGTGTTGCCGGCGGTATGGACCTGTCGGGTCTTGACTTGTCCGGGTTGGATATTGACCTTTCGGGCGTAGGTAAGGATATCGACTTCAGCGACATCATGGCAAAAGCACCGGCCCCAGATTTCTCGGGCATCTTTGACGGTCTGGAGCTCACGCCCGAGCAAATGCAGCAGGTGGGAACGCTTGCCAACCAGCTGTTTGAGGGCTTTTTGCAGTCCGATCAGTTTAAGGCGCTGTCGCCCGAAGATCTTAAGGACGCATCAAAGCTCGCCGCCGCATTCTCGACGTATCTCGAGCATGATGACGCGGCCCAGCAAATCCTGGCCCAGCTCAAGGCCCTCGGCGGCGATGCCCTGGCAGAGCGTCTCCAGCAGGCGATGACCGACTATGTGCAAAAGCAGCTGGCTCCGTATCTGCAGCAGGCAATGGACCAGGTGATGCAGACAATTAGCGAGCAGATTGCGACAACGGTGTCAGCTCAGCTCAAGGCGGGCGCGGCAGGGCTCATGGGCCAGATGGCGACGCAGATGTCATCGAGTTTTGCCAACCTGGCGAGCGCTATGCGTGTGGATGCGAGTGCCTTTGCTCGTGCCATCCATTTCAACATGGACGCCGAGGACCTGAGTTCGCTCATGATGAGCTATGCCAAGGCTTCGAAGCTCACCTATGACAACAATCTGACCACGTTGGGCTATGCGGACGAGGCAGACCCCATCTCGGTCAAGATTTTCCCGTGCGACTTTGAGGCCAAGGAGCGCGTGCTCGATCACATCGATGCGTACAACAAGCAGGTTAAAGCCGCCGGCCACGACGAGCAGGCAATCTCGTACACCGACTACATGGGCATCATCATGGGCTCGGTGACCGATATCGTGAACACCATCAGCTTGGTGCTCATCGCATTTGTGAGCATCAGCCTGGTGGTGAGCTCCATCATGATCGGTATCATCCTGTCTCTTAT
>CABSNS010000035.1:0-9104 GCA_902479105.1 uncultured Collinsella sp.
ACGACCTGATGACCGAGTTCGACCGCCAAAAGAAGAGCAACGCCCCCATCATGCAGGCATACCACGGCGTGGACGTGCTCATCATCGACGACATCCAAAACATCATCGGCAAGCGCGCGAGCGTGGACTACTTTTTCCAGCTCATGGACGAGTTCATCCGCAACAACAAGAAGGTCGTCATCGCGGCAGACCGCGCCCCCAAGGACCTGAGCATGGACGAGCGTCTGACCAGCCGCTTCAACGCCGGAATGCTCTGCCTGGTCGCAGAGCCCAGCTACGAGATGAAATACAAGATCTTGCAGCGCTATTACGAGAACACCATCGTCGCCGCTCCCGAGGCGGGCGACGACTCACTGCTGGCGGCCTATGAGGGCGACGGCGGGCACCTGACCGACGAGCACTTTAAACACATGGCCGAGGTCTCGGGCACCAACATCCGCGAACTCGAGAGCTTTTGCGAGCGCTGCGCCGGCGAGGCGGGCGACCGCGAGCGCGAGGGCGGAGAGCTCACCTTTGACGATATCGACGCCATCGCCAGCCAGTACTTCGACACATCGGCCAAAAAGATCAACGTCCAGACGGTTCAGTCCGTCATCGAAGAGCAGTACGGCGTGACACACGAGGAGCTCATCGGCCCGCGTCGCAACGCCAATATCGCCAAAGCACGCCATATCGCTATCTACCTGGCCATCGAGATGTGCGAAATGACGACCACGGCGGTGGGCGCCGAATTTGGCAACCGCAACCACTCGACCGTCAGCACGAGCTACAAAAAGGTCCAGAAGATGATCCAGGAAGACCGCACCGTCACCGAAGACCTCAAGTCGCTGCGCGATAAAATTACACTGCGCTCGTAGGGAAATAGAGACACCTGTTGAAAACTTGTCGAAACCACGGGCATAAGGTGTCTAAAACCCAACCCGCGGTGATGAAAAGTTTTGCGCAGGTTTTGAACGTGGAAAACCACCCCTGTTGCACACAGGCTGCTGTCGATTCTCTTTCTGGGTCTGACCTGCGTCTTTGGGAGTAATCAACAGTTTCGTCAGTGCTATTACTATTATTAAGATATTTATATCTATAGAAAGGTATTAAAAGATGAAGTTCACCGTCAGCCAGAGCTCGCTTACACAAGCCATCGGCGTCGTTATGAAGGGTGTCGCTTCGGCATCCACCCTTCCCATCCTGTCGGGCGTGCTCGTCAAGGCCCAAGACGGCATCTTGGAATTCCAGACCTCTAACTACACCATCTCGATCCGTCATCGCATCGCGGCGCATGTCGAAGAAGAGGGCGAGATGGTTATCCCCTGTAAGATGCTCTCCAATATCACCAAGACCCTCCCCGATGCCCCGGTCACCTTTGAGCTGTCCGAGCGCCAGGTGCTGATTGGTTGCGAGAAGAGCTCTTTCCGCCTGAACACGCTTGATGCTAATGACTTCCCCGAGTTTCCGGCCTATGCCATCGAGAGCGCCGTGGAACTGCCGACCGATATCTTGTCCGAGATGGTCGGCCGCGTGTGGCGCGTCACCTCGACCGACAAGGCCCGCCCCATCCTGGGTGGCGTGCACATGAAGGTCGAGAACAACACCGTGCGCCTGGTGGCGACCGATTCCTTCCGTTTGGCCGTGTGCGATACGCAGGTTGAGACCTCGACCCTCGAGGGTTCCTTTGAGCTCAACGTTCCGGCCGACGCCTTTAACGACGCGCTGAACATCATGGCCAGCCAGGCGACCATCATGATCGGGGCTACCGACACCCAGGTCGTCTTTGAGGCCGGCAACACCACCTACGTGTCGCGCCGCATCGAGGGCGTGTACCCCAACTACAAGCAGCTCATCCCTGATTCGTGCGTGACGAGCGTCAAGATCGACGTCGCCGCCTTTAACGCCGCCCTCAAGCGCGTGGCCGTTATCGCGAGCGCCAACCCCGCCGTCAAGTTCGAGATCGATGTCGAGAACGGGCAGATGGGCCTGTCCTCCATTTCCAATGACCAGGACCTTGCGCAGGAGACGATCGATGTCGAGGCCGAGGGCGAGTCGGGCACCATCGCCTTCAACTACCACTACATCTTCGGCTGCCTCAATGCCCTGTCCAAGGAGAAGGAGATCACGCTGGAGCTCAAGAGTTACTCGCAGGCGGGCATCTTTAAGTCCTACGACAAGATTAACTACCTGTACCTGGTCATGCCGGTCCGCATCTAGCGCTGCGCCATGACCATGTTCGCCCGCGATCTTTCCGTCGCGCACTACCGCAGCTTCGATAGCTATCGCCTTGCCCTAGACGACGGCGTGACGATACTTGCGGGACCCAACGCGGCGGGAAAGACCAATCTCATAGAGGCGCTGCAGCTGCTGACGAGCGGCGCCTCGTTTAGGCATCCGACCGCAGCCGAGCTCGTTCATGACGGCGTGGGCTCGTGCAGGGTCGAGCTGAGGCTCGAAGGCGACGGCCGCGTGCTTGATATGGGATTGAGCGCGGAGGACGGTAAGCGCTCGTTTAGCCGCAACGGCAAGAGATGCTCTGCCGCCGGTGTGCGCGGGGTTCTGCCGAGCGTGCTGTTTTGCCCCGACCATCTGGACATGGTTAAGCGGGGCGCCAGTGTGCGCCGCGCCGCCCTCGATGACTTTGGCATGCAACTGAGCGCACGCTATGCCGATCTTGCGAGCGCCTATGGGCGCTGCGTGACCCAGCGCAACGCCTTGCTCAAGGAGACCTGGTGCTGCCGTGAGATGCTCGGCGCGTGGAACGATTCGATTGCCCGCGCGGGCGCGGCTCTGCTCGTGCACCGGTTGGCCCTGCTCGACCGGCTGGCGGGCCATGTGCGTACTGCCTACGGGCAAGTGGCGTCCGGTGAAGCCGCCAACGTGTCCTATGCGTCCACGCTGGGGGATTTGCCCCAGGTCGAGGATCGCGAAGAGCTGAAGGGCTGGGCGTACGAGCGCATGCTGGCCGCCCTTGATGAGCACGCCGGCGAGGAAATTCGCCGCGGCGTGACGTTGGTGGGGCCGCATCGCGACGAGATTGAATTTACCGTGGCGGGTCGCTCCGCTCGTTCATTTGCCAGCCAAGGACAGCAGCGAACGTTGGTACTGTCCTGGAAGGTGGCCGAGGTGGCCGTGGCTCGCGATGTTCTGGGCACTGCTCCGCTGTTGCTTCTGGACGACGTGATGAGCGAGCTCGACGGCGAGCGCCGCGGTGCTTTTCTGCGGCTGATCGGCGATGATATCCAAACGGTCATAACCACGACCAACCTGGGATACTTTACCGATGACCTGCTTGATCGAGCCAAGGTGGTGAGCATGGGTGAGACGTGCTAATTACGAGCGCGAGAGCGAGACGGTCGCCTTCAGTGGGTTTTTGAACGCAGAGCGCCAGCGCATCCTGGCGGCCGCGACGCCAGAGCGCCGTGCGCAGATGGAGGCTGCCGAGGAGCCGCGCACGGTCTATCGCGCGTGGAACGCGGTGTGCTCGGGCACGCGCGAGGGGCGCCATGTGACGGGCCTGCGCTACCTGCCCGAGTCCAATGAGCTGCTGGTGTACCTCGACTCGCCCTCGTGGACGCAGGAAATGACGCTGTTGCGTGAGATCATCCGCGCACGTATGGAGCGCGCCGGTGCACATGTGGACGGCCTGGTGTTCAAAACCACCGCGCCCGGTCACACGCCACCCGCCGCCAGGGAGCGCCTGCGCCCGGCGACGACCGAGCGCCCGCCGGCTCCGCACGCCGACCTCAGCGAGGCCGAGCGCACCGAGATTGAGTGCCAAGTGGCGCCCATCGAAGACCAAAAACTGCGCGAGGCCCTCGAGAACGCCATGAGAGCCAGCGCCGAGTGGGCCAAGGGCGTGCA
Source organism: uncultured Collinsella sp. (assembly GCA_902479105.1). GTDB lineage: Bacteria > Actinomycetota > Coriobacteriia > Coriobacteriales > Coriobacteriaceae > Collinsella. The sequence continues at coordinate 3,847 of CABSNS010000035.1, forward strand.
AAGCAAAAAAGAGCCTTAAATCGCATCTGGTGGCCTTGTAGAGCCAAATACCCTCGTTCCCGAGGGTATTTTTTTACGATAAACTAGTAAGGCTGTACACATTTTCTTGACTGAAGGAGGACGTGTGGCAAACGAAAACGATTACGATGGCGGCGAGATTAAGATTCTCGAAGGTCTCGAGGCCGTTCGTAAGCGCCCGGGCATGTACATCGGCTCGACGAGCGCCAGCGGTCTGCATCACCTGGTGTGGGAGATCGTTGACAACTCCGTCGACGAGGCCATGGCCGGTTTCTGCACCGAGATCCAGGTGACGGTCCACGCCGACAACTCCATCACGGTCGTCGACAACGGGCGCGGCATCCCCGTCGACGAGCACCCTGTTAAAAAGATCCCGACGCTCGAGGTCGTCATGACGATCTTGCACGCCGGCGGTAAGTTCGATAACTCGGCCTATAAGGTCTCGGGCGGCCTGCACGGCGTGGGCATCTCCGTCGTCAACGCACTGTCCAAGCGCGTGGTCGTTCAGGTTCGTCGCGATGGCAACACCTACGAGATGGAGTTCTCGCGCGGCAAGACCGTCAAGAAGATGGAGGTCGTGGGCACCTCGGATTCGACGGGCACCACCGTCACCTTCTGGCCCGACGATGAGATCTTCGAGACCTGCATCTACGATTTCGATACGCTGCATAACCGTCTGCAGGAGACGGCGTTCCTAAATAAGAACCTCAAAATCGTGCTGACCGACGAGCGCGAAGCGACTCCCCACGTGGAGGAGTTTTGCTACGAAGGCGGCATCATCGACTTCGTCAAGTTTCTCAACGAGGGCAAGGACGTCCCCGAGGCCTTTAAGGAGCCTATCTACATCGAGGGCAAATCGGACCCGGACGCGCCTGTGGCCAAGATGGGCGAGGTCGAGGTTTCCCTGCAGTGGAATAGCGGCTACGGCGAGAACGTCATGTCGTTTGCCAACGACATCTACACCCCCGAAGGCGGCATGCACCTTGAGGGCTTCCGTACCGCGCTCACCCGCGTGATCAACGATTACGCGCGCAAGCAGAACCTGCTCAAGGAAAAAGACGCCAACCTGACCGGCGACGATGTGCGCGAGGGCCTTTCGGCCGTTATCTCGGTCAAGCTGCCCGATCCGCAGTTTGAGGGCCAGACCAAGGCCAAGCTCGGCAGCTCCTATATGCGCGCGCTCACGCTCAAGATCGTGACCGACGGCCTCGCCGATTACTTGGAGGAGCATCCCAAGCCCGCTCGCGAGATCGTCAAGAAGGCGCAACAGGCCTGCAAGGCGCGCAATGCCGCCCGCAAGGCGCGCGAGGCGACCCGCCGCAAGAGCCTGCTCGAGACGGCGTCCCTGCCCGGTAAGCTCGCTGACTGCTCGGTGCGCGATGCCGAGCTGACCGAGCTCTTCATCGTAGAGGGCGACTCGGCAGGCGGTTCGGCCAAGGACGGCCGTCGCCGAGACATCCAGGCGATTCTGCCCCTGCGCGGCAAGATTTTGAACGTCGAACGCGTTGGTGACCATCGCGCGTTTTCGAGTGACACCATCCAGTCGCTGATTACCGCGATCGGCTGCGGCGTCACGACGAGTGCCGGCGACGGCGGCGACTTCGATATCACCAAGGCGCGCTACCACAAGATCATCATCATGACCGATGCAGACGTCGACGGTGCGCATATCCGCATCCTGCTGCTGACGTTCTTCTACAAGTACATGCGTCCGCTGATCGATGCCGGCTACGTCTACGTTGCCTGCCCGCCCATCTTTGGCATTAAGGTGCGCAACAAGATCCACTACGTGTATCCCAACGGCCGCCAGCCCGAAGACGAGATCCTGCGCGACACCATCCAGAGCCTGGGCCTGAATCCCGACGATAACGACGAGGACGGCAAGGCCAAGGACGGCAAGATCACCAAAAAGCGCAAGGGCTATACCGTCCAGCGCTACAAGGGCCTGGGCGAGATGGACCCCAAGCAGCTCGCCTCGACGACGATGGACCCCAAGACCCGCATCCTGCAGCGTGTGTCGATCGAAGACGCCGTGGTGGCGGACCGCGCCGTGCGCGAGCTGATGGGTTCCGAGGTCGGCTATCGCCGCGAGTACATCGAGAAGCATGCACATGATGCACGATTCCTTGACGCTTAAGAGGAGGTAACGTGGCAGACGATATCAACAATAGCGAGGGTATGGACGAGGCCGGCGATGCCGGTATGCCCGATGATCTGAAGCGCCTGCTTGCCCGTGCTGAGCAGGGCGAGGACGGCGATCCGGACGCCTATAACCCCGATGCCGATGATGATGAGGAAGAGGACGACGACGGTGAGCTCGAGGAGAGCTTTGGCGAAGTCGATCGTGGCGCCTCGGCCGGCGAGGATATCAACGGCGGCCAGCTCCAGATTTCGGAGTTCGGTCGCGAGATGAAGCAGTCGTTCATCGAGTATTCGATGTCGGTCATCACGGCGCGCGCCCTGCCGGACGTGCGCGACGGCTTAAAGCCGGTGCACCGCCGCATCCTGTACGCGATGAACGAGAGCGGCATCTACCCCAACCGCCCGCACAAGAAGTCGGCGTGGACGGTCGGCGAAGTTATCGGTAAGTACCACCCGCACGGTGACTCTGCGGTCTACGAGGCCATGGTCCGCCTGGCGCAGTGGTTCTCCATGCGCACGCCGCTCATCGACGGTCACGGCAATTTCGGCAACATCGACGGCGACGGCGCGGCGGCCATGCGTTACACCGAGAGCCGCCTGGCAAAGCCCGCCATGGAACTGTTGCGTGACTTGCAGAAGGATACCGTCGACTGGCAGCCCAACTACGACGAATCGCTCGCCGAGCCCGTGGCACTGCCTGCGCGCTTCCCCAACCTGCTGGTCAACGGCAGCCAGGGCATCGCCGTCGGCATGGCCACCAACATCGCCCCGCATAACCTCACCGAGGCGATCGAGGCCACCTGCTACCTGATCGACAACCCCGACGCCACCGTCGACGAGCTCATGCAGATCATGCCCGGTCCGGACTTCCCCACCGGCGCCATCATCATGGGCAGCGCCGGCATTAAGCAAAGCTACGAGACCGGCCGCGGCTCCATTACCGTGCGTGCCAAGGCACATGTGGAGTCCACCAAGACCGGCCGCAGCCGCTTGGTCTTTACCGAGATTCCCTACATGGTCAACAAGGGCACCCTGCAGGAGAAGATCGCCCAGCTCGTCAACGACAAGCGCATCGAGGGCATCTCGGATATGCGCGATGAGTCCAACCAGAAGGGTATCCGTCTGGTCATCGAGCTCAAGAAGGGCGTCATTCCGCAGGTCGTGCTCAACAACCTGTATAAGTACACCTCGCTGCAGACGACCTTTGGCGCCAACAACCTGGCGCTCGTCAACGGCGTTCCCAAATGCCTGAGCCTGCGCGAGATGCTGCAGCACTACATCGACCACCAGGTCGACGTCGTCACTCGCCGCACCCGCTTCGACCTTAAAAAGGCCCAGGCCCGCGCGCATATCCTTGAGGGCTACTTGATGGCCCTTGACCATATCGACGAGGTCATCAGCATCATCCGCTCCTCGCAGACCGACTCCGAGGCCAGCAGCCGACTGATCGAACGCTTTGGCTTTACGCCCGAGCAGACCACGGCCATCCTCGAGATGAAGCTGCGCCGCCTGACCGGCCTGGAGCGCGACAAGATCCAGGAAGAGCTGGACGGCCTGCGCCGCGCCATCGCCTACTACGAGGACCTGCTGGCGCACGAGGAGAAGATTCTGAGCGTCATCAAGGAAGAGATGCGCGAGATCTCCAAGAAGTTTGGCGACAAGCGCCGTACCGAAATCAGCCAGGTTGAGAAGGACCTGGATGTCGAGGACCTCATCGCCGACGAGGATATGGTCGTGACCATCACCCACACCGGCTACGTTAAGCGTATCCCAGTGGCTGCCTACCGTGCCCAGAAGCGCGGTGGCAAGGGCGTGTCGGGCGTCAACCTCAAAGAGGACGACGTTATCGATGAGATGTTCATCGCGTCCACGCACGAGTACGTGCTGTTCTTCTCGAGCAAGGGCAAGGTCTATCGCCTGAAGGTGCACGAGCTGCCGGTGGGTACGCGCCAGGCGCGCGGTACCGCGATCGTCAACCTGCTGCCCTTCGAGGAAGGCGAGAAGATCGCGAGCGTCATCAGCTGCCGCGAGTTCCCGGCCGACGAGTACCTGATGTTTGCCACCAAGAGCGGCATGGTCAAGAAGACCGTGATGAGCGTATATGACCGCAGCCGTCGCGACGGCCTGATCGCTATCAACCTGCGTGACGACGACGCGCTGCTGAACGTGCGCCGCGTGCGCGAGGGCGACAAGATTATCCTGGCCACCACCGCGGGCAAGGCGATCATGTTCTCCGAGGAGCAGGTGCGCGCCACCGGCCGCGATACCAGCGGCGTTCGAGGTATCGGTCTGAAGGACGGCGTGAGCGTTCTGGGCATGGAAGTCACTAACGGCAACGGCGATCTATTCGTCATCACCGAGCGCGGCTACGGCAAGCGCACGCCGGTCGCGGACTACCCGGAGCAGAATCGCGGCGGTCAGGGCGTCTACACCATTCAAATGACCGAGCGTAAGGGTAACCTCGCGGCCATGAAGACGGTGGGCCCGCAGCACGAGCTGTTCATCGTGACGGAGGGCGCGACGGTCATTCGCGTCAAGACCGACGAGATCAGCCAGACCGGCCGCGCCACCCAGGGCGTCAAGATGATGACCGTCGACGACAACGACCGCATCTGCGCCGTAGCTCGCATGACGGCCGCCGAAGAGAAGCCCGAGGGCGAAGGTGCCGAGGCCGCAGACGACACCGAAGAGACCCCAGTCGACCTAGGCGACAGCAACGACATGCCAGAGGATCTTCTCGACGAGTAAGAGGCCCTAGCTGGTAAAAATCATCAGACCCCATATATCGGCGGTCGGCGCACCTGCGCGCCGACCGCTTTTTTGAAAACCTTGGGACCCCATGGTCGCTGGGCTGGCGAGATAGTGTTGGTTTGTCGCGAGTTCCGCACGCAAAGAAGGCCACTTAATGTGGCCTTCGTCTTGCGCAGGACTGCCCGAGCAGCAAACCAACACTATCTCGCCAGCCCAGCGACCACCCCTCCCAAAGATTTTCAAAAAAGTTGTTGACGCGCGCGTAACGACTCGTCTAATATATCCCTTGCGCGATGGACCTGTAGCTCAGTTGGTTAGAGCGTCCGGCTGATAACCGGGAGGTCACA
>CABSNS010000036.1:0-8826 GCA_902479105.1 uncultured Collinsella sp.
TCTACACCGTCTAATTCGTCGGCAGCGTCAGATGTGTATAAGAGACAGTTTCCAGACTGTGATGGTCTCCGAGCCTACCGTCGAGGACACCATCTCGATCCTGCGTGGCCTCAAGGAGAAGTACGAGATCTTCCACGGCGTGCACATCACCGATAACGCGCTCGTGGCAGCTGCCGACCTCTCCGATCGCTACATCGCCGATCGCTTCCTGCCCGACAAGGCCATCGACCTGGTCGACGAGGCCGCAAGCCGCCTGCGCATGGAGCTCGACAGCATGCCGGTCGAGATCGACGCCACCACGCGTCAGCTCACCCAGCTGCAGATCGAGGAGCAGGCGCTCATGAAGGAGACCGACGACGCCTCCAAGGAGCGTCTGGAGGCCCTGCGCCAAGAGATTGCCGAGGTCCAGGAAAAGCTCAATGTGCAAAAGGCCGGCTGGCTCAACCAAAAGAACGCCATCGACCACGTGCAGGAGCTCAAGGGACAGCTCGACGAGGCCAAGAGCGAGGAGGAACGTGCGACGCGCAACGGCGACCTGGGCCGTGCGTCCGAGCTGCGCTACTCCGTGATTCCGGGCCTGCAGCAGCAGATTCAGGATTCCGAGGCCGCGCTCGAGGCGCAAAAGCAGCAGGACGGCGAGGGCCTCAACGAGCAGGTGACCTCCGATGAGATCGCCGAGGTCGTGAGCGCCTGGACCGGCGTGCCCGTGTCCAAGATGATGCAGGGCGAGCTCGACAAGCTCAAGGGCCTGGAGGGCGAGCTGCATAAGCGCGTCATCGGTCAGGACGAGGCCGTCTCCGCCGTTGCCGCGGCCGTGCGCCGCAGCCGTGCGGGTCTCTCCGATCCGGACAAGCCCATCGGCAGCTTCTTCTTCCTGGGCCCCACCGGTGTAGGCAAGACCGAGCTCGCCAAGGCGCTGGCCGAGTGCCTGTTCGATGACGAGCGCGCGCTCGTGCGTATCGACATGTCCGAATACATGGAGAAGTTCAGCGTCCAGCGTCTGATCGGTGCGCCCCCGGGATACGTGGGCTACGACGAGGGCGGCCAGCTCACCGAGGCCGTGCGCCGTCGCCCGTACTCCGTAATCTTGCTCGACGAGATGGAGAAGGCTCATCCTGATGTCTTCAACGTGCTGTTGCAGGTGCTCGACGACGGCCGTCTGACCGATGGCCAGGGTCGTCAGGTGTCCTTCAAGAACACGATCATCATCATGACGTCTAACGTGGGTTCCAAGGCTATCGCCGAGCTTTCGGGCAAGGACGAGGAGGAGATGCGCCATCAGGTCGACGCGGCCATGGCTCAGATCTTCCGCCCCGAGTTCCTCAACCGTATCGACGATATCGTGGTGTTCCATCCGCTCGGTATGGCGCAGATCGAGAAGATCGTCGACATCCAGCTCGCCGACGTCCGCGCGCGTCTGGCCAAGGAGCGCATGACGCTTGCCATCACCCCGGCGGCCAAGCAGATGCTCGCCGTGGGCGGCCTGGACCCGGTCTTTGGCGCCCGTCCGCTCAAGCGTCTGGTTCAGCGCGAGGTCGTGGATGCCATCGCCGCCGCTATCATCGACGGCACGGTGCGCGAGGGCGATCAGGTGACGGTCGATGTCGACAAGGACGGTGGCTTTACCGTCGTGTGCGACAACACGCCGGCGGCCACCTACGAGGTCCCCGACGCAGAGTAAATTATGGGGCCGGCTTTAACCGCACCTCATCGCAAAACGCCAAGGGCGGCGGATCCAATCGGGTCCGCCGCCCTTTTTCGTGCGACAATCGATGATGTTGAGCATGAGTACATGGCAAGGAGATATGCAGATGAAAGACGAGAACAAGACGCACGCACCGGTTGCTGAGGCAGCGCCCGCCGCGCCGGTCGCACCGAAGGCTTCTCCCAAACCGGCGCCCAAGCCGCGCGACCCCTACATCCGTGCCGAGAACGAGGACGATGACGGCTACGATCCCTACAGCGATCGCCGCCCCGAGCGCGAGCCGATGTTCGAAGCCGACCCCTGGCGCTAAGTGCCACCCAAAAGGCCACCAATAAGTTGCGGTGAAATAGGGACTGTTTTGCGGTTTGACCAGCAAAAACAGCCCTATTTCACCGCAACTGCGTTAGGGATTTTTCTACAGGGGGAGGGTAGTCAAAAAAGCCCCGTCCCAAATTGACTGCTCGGGGAGTCGCATTCGAGCTCGGTTGTCCTCTTAGCCACTCGATATCCTTCGGAGCAATAACGGTGATAAAACTTGCTTAAGTGTTAATCAAGCTACACACAATCTTGCTCTCTAATTAATCAAGAATCGGTATAATTTTGATTAGCTAGAGAGCAAGATTGGAGAATCATGGCATTCAACGACTTGATCGCCCAGAAAATAAAGGACTTTGAACAGCAGGGGGTTCCGCAGGTTTTTGAGCGAGACCTTGATCTAGGAAACCCACAGGAGCCAAAGCGCGACAACATCGTAAATGTGATTGTGGGGGCCCGCCGTTGTGGAAAGACGTATCGCCTGTATCAGGAGATGCGGCGGCTTCAGAGCCGGGGCGTCGAGCTTGACCGGATGCTTTACTTCAATTTTGAGGATGAGCGCTTGCGCCCGTATGAGCCATCGCTGCTGGCGGACGTGCTCGACACGTTCTATGCGCTGTATCCTGTTGCTCGAACCGAGGGCGCTTACATTTTCTTTGACGAGATCCAGGAAATCCCCGAATGGGGTGCGTTTCTGCGGCGTGTAGTCGATACGGAGAAAGCGACCGTCTATGTGACGGGATCTTCTTCTAAGATGCTGTCCTCAGAACTTAAGAGCGAGTTCAGGGGTCGTTCCCTTGTGCGAGAGCTTTTTCCGTTGAGTTTTTCGGAATACGTTCGATATAAGACGGGGAGCGTTCCCGAGCCAGATGCGACCTTTTCTCCGAGCGATGCGGCGCTGCTTCGGCATCATCTGATCGGGTATCTTGAACGAGGGGGATTCATCGCGACACTTGAGCAGACGCCTGCAGACGCGATTCAGCTGCTACAGGAATATGCTTCGCGAACGGTCGCCATGGACGTCGTTGAACGTTACGACGTCAAGAACCCTCGCCTGGCATCGCTGTTCTTGACGCGGTGTATGGCATCTTCGGGACGAGAGCTGTCAGTGAACAAAGTGTACAACGAGTTCAAGGGCAGACAGATACCCGTCAGTCGTAATTCGCTCAGCGATTTACTTGAGTATTATGAGGACGCCTACCTGTTATTTTCTGTGCCGGAGTTCACGCGTTCACTGGCAAATAACATGCGGTCTGCGTCTAAGGTCTACGCTGTCGACCCTGCGATGTTTGGAGCATTCTCTCCGGCATCGGCATTGGACCAGGGCCAGAGGCTCGAGACCGCAGTGTTCAATGCGCTAAGAAGAAAGACTCCCGCGGTGAGGACCGGCTCGGTCTGCCGCCTGCTGATCAAAGAGAAGAGCAAAAGCCATGAGGTGGACTTTGTGGCTGGGGACGCGCTTCTCATGCGGGCTTATAGCCTGATTCAGGTGAGTGCGGATATGGCACGTGAGAAAACGCGCGAGCGCGAAATTGCCGCGCTTGATGCCTCGATGGCCCAGTTCGATCTTGGCGAGTCGGCAATCGTTACCATGGATGAACAGACCGATATTTCATGCGAGCACGGTGTGGTCCACGTTGCGCCCGCATGGAAGTGGCTCCTTGCCTAATCATCTATGGACCTGTGGGGTCAGGACCTCCTGGCTCCCTCATCACGGTTGGGGAGCACCTTGCTGCGCCAGGCTAGTCCTGGGCTTTGATACTCGGCAGCAGGATCTGCGCGAGGTAGTCGGTTTCGAGCTTAGTGGCACCATCGGCCTTGCCGTCTTTACCCACCAGGTCGTTCTTGATCTGGCTATACGTATAACGGTTGCCGGTCGTAAGCTCGACAAGCTCAATGGCCGTGTCCATGGGGTAGGTTGACACGGGGTTCTGCGTCCGTCCGTTGATGGTCTGGGGCACCACGTACGGATAGACGGGGCCGCTGGCGTAGACGGTATAACCGTTGCCTAGATTGGCCGCACCCAAAACCGTATCGCCTTCATCGGGCGTAAAGCTCTCGCCCTCGCGCACCGCGACGAGCGTCACGAGCGGCGTATTGGCGTCGTCGCTCAGATAGATGCATAGCGTGCTTCCGTTTTGCCAAGTTGCGACCTTGCCGTACCACTCGACGGGAATATCGAGCTGGTAGAGGTCGGTTGCCTTGTGGCGAGCGTCAGCATCACGGGACGCCTGTGCCTTTTGCGCGCTCACGGCATTGACGGCGGCGTCGCGCCGCGTGGTTGCTGCCTGCTGGAGCACTTTGGCAGCCGCGGCGGAGCTCGCACCGCCCTCCTCGGCATACTTGGCGGCGGCATCGATCTGGTCGTCAGTCACCGTGTCGGCCGAAGGCACCTTGAACTTAAAGGTAGCCTGGGCACTTAAATCCTGTCCATCGCTCTTAACGGTGACCTGCGTCTTGGTGGTCGGGACGGTATAGATGGTGCCGTCGGCCGCGATGGGGGAGGCAGCGATGGAGAGCGTGTAATCGCCGGGCAGCAGTTTGATGCCGCGGCCGTGCTCGTCAACATAGAGCGTTTCGCTCACGGAGGAGCCGTCAGAATCCTGACCGCTCACCTGTACGGGAATCTTGGAGCCAGTGGAACAGTCGAGGCCCGCGGCATGCACGCCAATCTGCACCGACATCATCGTGTGGGCATTGGCGGCGACAGCGGCAGCCTGCTCTCGCTGATATCCGTTCCAGGCAGCATAGCCTGCACCGCCGGCGACGAGCGCGACGGCCACGACACCGGCGACCATCAGATTGCGGCGCTTGGGCGACATCTTGCGATGGCGAACCTCGGCCTCGCGTGCCGAGGGAACGGATGGTAGGGGAATATCGCCCATGGCGATGGTCTCGTCCACGGCAGGCGCAGAGCCTAAGCCAGGGAGCTCGCGGGTCAGCGAATCTTCGGCCGGCAAGTTGTCGAGCAAGATGGTTTCCTCGCTCGTGTCGGATCCGGGCTGGTCGTCGGCCTCGCTTTCGGTGTCTTCGTGATCTGCCTCATCCTCGGCAGGCTCAACGTCGCCTGTATCCTGATCATCGGGCTGCGCCTCGATTTCCGGCTCATCCTGCACACCAACGCTCGAATCGTCAAACGCAACATCGTCAAGCGAAATCCGGTCTAGGCTCTCCAGGGCCTCGGCACACGCTTCTGCATCTTGGGCCGCATCCTCTTGGCCCATCGTCTCATCATTCATACATCCCCCAAGCTCAATATCGGGACAACACTGTACCCAAAAACGGGACCCCATAGAGCCGCCTCATGATTTGAAATCCGATTTTATATATGCGCATGTTTTTGAATAGATGAATAGAGACGCAACGACAAAAGCCCCCGAAAAGCGAGCGAAACGCTTTCCGGGGGCTCTGCGAGGCATTGGATGAAAAACCTGGCGGGCGGGCCTATGCCCAGGCGCCAACAGCGACCAACATGTTACTCGGCGTGAGCGTAATCGACCTTGGCGCGACGAGCGGTGGCCTTCTCCCAATCGCTGGTGCCCTCAAAGACATCCTGCTTGTAGGGATTGCGACCGAGCTTCTTGGCGCGGTAGGCGATGTAGATGATCGCGGCGACGTTGGCGACCAGTGCGGCGATCGAGACCGCGGTAGCGGCGCCGGGGTCGAGCGTGGAGTGGGTCACAAAGATGGACTCCTCCTGGAAGTACGGGAACACCTGGGCAAACATGCACCAAATGGCCAGCGTAAAGGCGCGGTTCTGGATCCAGCCGCCCTTGTTCCAGATAAAGGCGGCGACGGTGGGCGCCAGCAGCAGCGCAAAGCCGCAGAACCAGGAGTGGGTGGGCAGGCAGTTGTAGGTGTAGCAGAAGTTCCAGATATCGTAGGCGATGATGTAGACCCAGGTCATATCGGGCCACAGCATGTCGGTCTGGTCCTCGGAGGCGTAGACGCTCCACCAACCGGTCATGCAGAAGATGTTGATGATACCGGCGATGCCGTTGAACACGTTGTTCCAGCCGGCCAGCTGCGTGGCGCCCTCGGAGGTGACCCAGGTGGACTGGCCCAGGACAAAGAAGTGATAGGCGCTCTCGAAGTCGGACACGACGGCGATCATGATGTTGATGGCGACGATCACAAACGGCCATGCGCGGAACCAATGCGCCTTGCCAATCTTGCCCCACTGGTACTTAATGGCAATGAAGCCCCAGCAACCGGCCAGCGCCGCGTATACCTTGGCGTAGTGGAACCAGCTGTTCTGGTACACATGGGTGGGGTTGGTGAGCGCCCACTCGGCACCCTGCGAGACGCCGATGGCGATGGCGACGCAGTAGATGGTCATGGCCAGCGGAGCCACGCCAAAGATGATTGCCGCGCCCAGCTTGGTGCGGCGGCCGACCTCGTTGAGCACGATCAGGCCAATAAAGACCATGGCCCAGCCGGCCCAGTGGATAAGGGTATCGCTACCCCAAACATCGAACAGCATGCTGCTCTCCTTTCACACGCCCGCGGCCCCTCTTCTGATCGCGGGCAGTTTGGCCAAATGTCGTCAGTTCTGGGGCTTGCGCTCCGGATACTTGGCGGTATAGCCCTCGATGTGGAGTGTCGAGGCGATGATTTCCTTGACCGTCTCGTCGGGCACATCGGGGTGCGTGCGGATATACATCAACAACCCCATGATGAGGGTGTAGAACGTCTCGTAGACATGGTCGATGCGTAGCTCATGATGGGCGGCAAAATCCACCACGGTGGTGTCGCAGATATACTGCGCCACACGCTGGACCACGTTGTGCAAAAAGCCGCCGTAGAGCGCGCCGCTGCTTGAGGTGAGCGTACTCGGCAGCTCGTGGCCGCTGACGACCAGGCGCTTAAAGAGCGGGGCGACGGTGTCGAGTGCGCCCTCGATATCACCGACGGTGCGGTTGGCATTCCACTGCTCGAGCTCGGAGATAAAACCGTCGATCGCCTCGTCCATGACGGCGGTGACAGCGGCGTCCATGTCGGCAAAGTAGTGGTAGAACAATGAGCGCGTGCAGCCGGCTCGCTTGGTCACGGCCGAGACGGATAGATGCGACACGCCTAGCTCGGAGCTTACGGTGCGCACGGCGGCGAGGATCTCGCGACGGCGTTCGTCACCCGTCAAGCGCTTTGCCGCGCTGTCGGATGCGGGGACGGCATTGACCACAGAGGTATCTGCTGTGTTGTTGCCCATGCGTTTGCCGCCTTTCATCCTCTTTTGCCTGACCGTTCGCCTAACAGTCTTGAATATTGTTGACGGTTCGTCAATACTATTTTTGACACAATGTCAACTAATGGCGGGTGAACGGCATGGGGGCATGCCCGGCCTGCAAAAAAGAGGGGTGCCGCGGTCTCGCCGGGCTGTGGCAAGAGAAGGGACAACCATGATTCTCAACGGACCGGGGATTAGCTACACCGAGCCCGACATCGGTTCGGAGTTCGTGCCGCCGCTGCCGGAGCATCCGCGCGAGGCCATCGTCAAGCTGTGCGAGCACTGCACCAACCGTCTGCTGCATCGCGATGAGCTGCTGGGCTACGAGTACTGGTCGTTTGCCGAGGCCGCGACTGACGAGCAGGCCGAAGTGCTCTGCAAGATGAAGATGCGCCGTCCCTATACGCTGCCCGAGATGGTCAAGCTCACCGGCATGCCCGAAGCCGATATCGAGAAGATGCTCGACGATATGAGCTACACGGGCCTGCTCGAGTACAACTGGGAAAACCCCGAGCGCGCCAAGCAGTGGGTGCTGCCCATGCTGGTGCCGGGTTCCGCTGAGTTTCTCAACATGCGCGTGAGCCAGCTCGAGGAGCACCCGGTCTATGCCAAGTTCTTTGAGCAGGCGTCCAAGGGACCGCTGTCCAAGGCCACGCCGATGGTGCCGCCCGGTGGTGCCGGCATCGGCATGCATGTCATTCCGGTCGAGAAGGCTATCGATGCCGCGAGCACGTCGGTGCCGATCGAGCATATCGAGCATTGGCTCGACAAATACGATGGCAAATATGCCGCTAGCACCTGCAGCTGCCGCGCGAGCCGTCGCGTGATGGGTGAGGGCTGCGCCGACGACCCGGCCGATTGGTGCATCGCCGTGGGCGATATGGCCGACTACGTGGTCGAGACCGACCGCGGCCATTACGTGACGCGCGACGAGGTTTACGACATCCTGCGCCAGGCCGAGGACAACGGCTTTGTGCACCAGATCACCAACATCGACGGCGAGAACAAGATCTTCGCCATCTGCAACTGCAACGTCAACGTGTGCTATGCCCTGCGCACCTCGCAGCTGTTCAACACGCCCAACCTGTCGCGCTCGGCCTATGTCGCCAAGGTCGAGAAGGACAAGTGCGTGGCCTGCGGTCGCTGCGTTGAGGTGTGCCCGGCCGGCGCCGCCAAGCTCGGCCAGAAGCTCTGCAGCAAAAAGGCCGGCGGACAGGTGCCCGAGTATCCGCGCCAGGAGCTGCCCGATGCCACCAAGTGGGACCACACCAAGTGGTCGCCCAACTACCGCAACGATAACCGTATCGAGACGCACGAGTCCGGCACCGCGCCCTGCAAGACGGCTTGCCCCGCGCACGTTGCCGTCCAGGGCTACTTAAAGCTCGCGGCGCAGGGCCGCTATGACGAGGCGCTGGCGCTCATCAAGCGCGAGAACCCGCTGCCCGCTATCTGCGGCCGTGTGTGCAACCGCCGCTGTGAGGATGCCTGCACCCGTGGCCGTGTGGACGCCGCCGTGGCTATCGACGAGGTCAAGAAGCTGTCTCTTATACACATCTGACGCTGCCGACGAATTAGACGG
>CABSNS010000037.1:0-8735 GCA_902479105.1 uncultured Collinsella sp.
CGTTCGACTTCACGGGCGCGACCAAAAGGTCAGCGCCCGCTTGTTTCACGTCACCTTACCGCACCCGGAGCCCGCTCGCTCGCATATGCTCAACCTGCACTGCGTTAACTGACCTGCCAATAAGGGACAGGTTTATTTTGGCAGGTTTTATCTAGGGAAATATCGCGAGGCAGTCGCCCCCTAGCACCCATCTCACTTCGAGAGACACAAGAGGGGCGACTCGGCTGCATCTACTTCTTCCGATAGCGGCGGTTGCGGCTCGTCGACGAACCCATTACTTCGATGAGTCCTTTATCCGCCATTTTTGGCAGATGGTAGCGGACGGACGAAATTTTGACCCCCGATGCAACCGCTATTTCTCGCGCCGTCATATCCACTTCGGCGCTGAGAGCCTCCAGAATCCTATCCGCTGTCGAAGCTGACGATTCTCTGCTCATATCGATAATCTCAAACGTGTCTTTGCCACATTTTGACAGGACATGTTTATCGACAAGATTCCCGCAGATCAGGCGAATGTCATCCGAATCCCACTTCAGGGCCTCTCGTATTTTTTGAACATCGCATACGCACCCATGCTCCCGCATAAACATGAGCAATGTTTCCTCGCGATCCGTCAGCTCGGTGCCCACATGGCTCTGAATCCACGTGCGGTTTTCAGCAAGCTCCGCCCCGTGCCGGGAAAGCAGCACCGTAAACGAATCGGCCTTAACGATAAATTTCGGCCTTCCAAGCGAACGAGACTCCATCTCGCGAATCATAGCCGGGATACCAGATCCCTGGCTTTCTGCAACGGCCCCCTCGGCATGCTCTAACGGCGTCGCCCCCATTAGGCTCATGAGCTTTGGGTTTCGGCAGCGCGATTCCCCGTCTGCAAGATTGTCCACCGTCTTTCCGCCCCAAAGCCCACCGGGGTTTTTGATCTCTATTCTGTCTGGATAGATATTGACACTCACGGCCTGCCCCACAAACATGGGCGAATATTCTCGATGGATGCAGGCATTTGCCAAGGCCTCGCGCAAAACCTCCTGGGGAACTTCCCAATCCTCCCTTCTGCCAGCGCCTTGCACTATCGTCGCTTTGCGCAAGTTTCGTCCAATCGCGGCAAGGGCATCTTCGATGCAAGCCGGAATCGGGCCATCGCACAACTGGCGATCAATAAACCGGGGTTGCCCGGGTGCAGATTTTTCCACATCGGAATGAACGGCGACATCGATCATCAGTTTGGGATAGAACTGCTGGGGGTAAATTCCCGCCGACAGAAGCCCCGCGAGCTTCACGGCACCATCCTTTGTAGTGATATTGAGTCTGACCAGCTGCTTTTCCAGCGTATCGGCCCCGCGCAAAACGCGCGGGGTCTGCAGCCGGCGATTTGCGATAATAGACCGCACGACATCTGGATCCAAATCCTCGACCGTTGCCTCCGAAACCACCGTGCCGTCTGCATCGCTCGGAAGCAACGCACTCTGCAGCTCATATAGCTCAGCGGGTGACATCTTGATATCTTTATCATCCACGCGCTTGTAGCTACCGTTCTGCACGCCGCGCGCGCCGATATAGCAAGGCTTCGCTTTAAGCTCAAGTTCAAAGATGCGCACCAGAAGCACCTGGAGCCCGTCGACCTCGCCTCGATCAAGCTCGTACCGCGGCGCATGGGCCACCGCTGCCGCTGAGCCTCCGTCTCCGATACCCGAAACAAACTGATCGCGCACCCTATCGATAGCAAAGTTAGCCGAAGGAACAAATCCTTCGGCCTCGTTCAGGCCCAAAATAATGAGCCCACCCGCAGTGTTCGCAAAAGCGCTCACTGTCTCCCATACGTCTGCGCTCAATTTATTCGTGCAGGCTTTAACTTCTACCGATGCGTCATCAGTCCCCCGCCTGCGAAGGCGCTCAACAATAAGGCCAAGAGGTTCATCCAGCAGCATTGGCATTCCGTCTCTCTAAAACGATAGATTTATCTCTCTAAAGTATAGTATATCTCTCTAACTTTAGAGAGATAAGCATCTTATTTTAGAGAGACATTTAGAGAGATGTATCGAATTCACTGTTAGATAGCCCAATGTTATCTCTTTAACTGGCTTTCTCTTTAGAGAGACAATTAGAGAGACGAGCGCGACCTCTCTAATCAAGGGCACCACTCTTTAAGGTGCACACTCCCTAACCGTGCCCTAAGTTGCGGTGAAATAGTCCCCCGATTAACCTGCCAAAAAGGGACAGGTTTATTTTGGCAGGTTTTATCTGGGGAAACGCCGAATAGCCCCACATTCACAACCGCCGCAGCTCCATATGAGGCAAATGAACCAGTAGCGTTTGTTCCAAATCTTAAGTATTTGTTCGATAGAACGGCCCCTGCCGGCTCCTGCTAGACTGGTAGATTCCCAACCGTCTAGCCAGGAGCCTCAATGTCGCGCAAGTCCGCCTACAAGCAAGTCCTTTCCATCGGCACCGCCGTGGTGCTGGGGTTTGCGCTGTTTACGGGATCGCTCGACGGAGCTCCCAAGCTGCTGTCGCCGCAAAGCGATGAACAGGCGGTAGCTCTGGCCGAGAAGCAAAACGAGAGTCCCAAGCGCACCGGCAACGAGGCAGACCTGGTCGCCCGGCTCGAATCGGGAACAGCCAGCTCCGAGGACTCCGGCGATGGCTCTGAATCCGCCGCAATTGACACCGGTGACGACACTTCCACAGGCAGCGCCGCCACCCCCATCGACGAGGTCGAAAACCCCGACCTCAACCGCGCCCGCGGTGTTTATCTCAGCAGCATTCCCGACTACGCCGGCAACCCCTACGTTGCCCTTCGCGCCGACAGCACGCACCCGCTCGGCACACCATCATTCACGCTCGATGAATACGAGCGCGCTACAGAAGAGGGTTGCTTTAAGAAGTTCTCCAAGCTCGACAGTTTGGGCCGCACTCGCAAAACGCTCGCCTGCGTAGGCCCCGAATCGCTCGGCCAGGGCAAGCGCGGCGATATCTCGCGCATCCACCCCGCCGGCTGGCGCCAGCAGCGCTACGACTTTATTCCGGGCCAGAGCCTCTACAACCGCTGCCACCTTATCGCCTGGTCGCTCTGCGGCGAAAACGCCAACCGTAAGAATCTCCTCACCGGCACGCGCTATCTCAACGAGACGGGCATGCTACCGTTTGAAGAGCAGATTCTCAACTACATCCACGACACGGGCAACCATGTTCTCTATCGCGTCACGCCCATGTATAACGAAGAGGAACTCGTCTGCCGTGGCGTGCGCCTTGAGGCGCAATCGGTCGAGGACCACGGCAGGACCCTCTGTTTCCGCGTATATTGCTACAACCTGCAGCCGCATGTGCAGATCGACTACGCCACCGGCCGCAATCAGGCCTCGGGAGACTAGGGCCGACCAAGCTGCCCCAAAACCTACCATGATCCGTTTTCCTCCGCCCCCTAGGGATCAAAAGGGGCCGCCCTGGATTGCCCAGAGCGGCCCTTGCATCGGCATGTATATTACAGGCAAAGTCACACGCTACTTGGCGCGGCCCTCCTCATAGCGCTCAACCAGCTTGGCCTGAACGTCATAAGGCACCTGCTCGTAGCCTGCAGGCTTCATGGTAAAGTCGCCCGTGCCGCGCGTGATAGAGCGCAGACGCGTCGAGTAATCCGTCAGCTCGGCCAGCGGCGCCTGCGCGATGACCACGGTATCGCCGCGCTCATCGGTCTCCATACCCGTCACGCGACCGCGCGAGGCCGAGATGTCGCCCATCACGGCGCCGGCGTAGCTCTCGGGGATCGTCACCGTGATTTCCTCGATGGGTTCCAGCACCACCGGGTCGGCATCGGCACACGCCTTGCGCAGGCCGATGCGAGCTGCCGCGCGGAACGCCATCTCGTTGGAGTCGACGCTGTGATACGAGCCGTCGTACACAGCCACGCGAATGCCCGTGAGCGGATAGCCGGCAATGATGCCGTCCTTCATGGTCTCCTGGACGCCCTTGTCCACGGCGGGGATCAGCGAGCGCGGAATGCGACCGCCCACAACCTCGTCCACAAACTCATAGCCATCGCTCGTGCCGTCGGGTCCAATGAGCGGCTCAACGCGCAGCCAGCAGTCACCATACTGGCCGGCGCCGCCTGTCTGCTTCTTATGGCGACCCTGGGCACTTGCCGTGCGGCGAATAGTCTCGCGATACGGGATGCGGATCGGCACGCTCTTGGCCACGACCTTGGTGCGATCCTCAAGGCGATTGAGCAGGACCGAAACCTGCGCCTCACCCACGGCGGAGATGATAGTCTGGCCGGTCTCCTCGTCACGATCGATGCTCATGGTCGGATCGGCCTTGCAGGCCTTCTCAATAAACGTGTAGAGCTTCTCTTCGTCCCCGCGATTCTCGGCCTCGATGGCAATGCGGTACTGCGAGTTGGGGAACTTAAACGCCGCAGCCTCGACCTTGCCGGTAATCGAGAGCGTATCGCCCGTCTCGGCCGCCAACTTGGGTGCCACGATAATGTCGCCGGCATAAGCGTGGCCAACCTCGGTCATATCGCGGCCGCACATCACATACAGGTGAGCCAGACGATCGCTCTTGCGGGTACGCGCATTGATCAGCTCAAGGCCCGGCTCAAGCGTACCCGTCAGCACCTTGATAAAGCTGATGCGACCCTGCTGCGGATCAGCCAGGGTCTTAAACACAAAGGCCACCGGGCGGTCATCGTCACTCGAGATTTTGAGCGAATCGCCGTCGATAAGCGGCATCTCGCCGTAGTCGGTCGGCGCCGGGAAGTACGTCGCGATGTCGTCCATCAGCGAGTTGACGCCCTGCTCCTTAATGCAATCGCCCGCAAAGACCGGCACAAAGATGCGCTCGGCAATCGCCTTCGACAGCAAGCCCTCAAGCTCCTCCTGCGTCAGCGTCTCCTCGCCTTCCAGGTACTTCATCATCAGCTCATCGTCGGCCTCGGCCACCAACTCGCACAGATGGTCATGGGCCTCCTCGGCCTGGGCACGATACTCCTCGGGAATCTCCGACTCAACGGCTTCGGTGCCGTTGCAATGGCGCGCCTTCATGCGCACCAGGTCGATGATGCCGTCAAAGTCCTCGCCCTCGCCCCAGGGAAGGGTCACGGCGCCCAGGCGCGTGCCAAAGCGCTCCTGCAGCAGGTCCATCGTGGTCGCAAAGCTGGCCTCGGAGCGCGACAGGCGGTTTACGAACACCGCACGCGCCAGGCGCAGGTCCTCGGCGGCATACCAGAGCTTAACCGTCGTAGGCTGCGGGCCGGCCTCGGCGTCGACCACAAACAGAGCCGTCTCGCAGACGCTCATCGCGGCAAAGGCGTCGCCGATAAAATCGGGGTAGCACGGGGCATCGAGCACATTGATGCGCGCGCCCTTCCAGTCGATCGGCGCAATGGTCGTCGAGATGGAAAACGCACGCTTGACCTCTTCAGGGTCATAGTCGAGCGTGGGCTTGGTGCCGTCGTGGCCGCCCAGGCGGGCGGTCTTGCCGGAAAGGTGGAGCATGGCTTCGGCGAGTGAAGTCTTGCCCACCCCGCCTTGGCCTACGAGCACCACGTTCCTTACGTTACCGGTCTTGGGAGCACCCATGATGACCTCCTTGCAGGGCCGCGCGCAATGCGCGACGCCAACGGGGAGAGTTCGCGGTCGGTGCCATCCCGGGAGCAGCATGGTCGGCAGCCGAGCCGACTCACCCTCCAAATGTCCTATGCCACCACCCTACCCTCACGGGCGGCTGTCCATGCATACCTTTCGGCGCACGTATGAATACAGGCGGCGAGAGGAAGAGACAAGCTTGTGAGGCGATTATTGAACCCCGTCGATGCAAACAAAAAGCCGCCACAGACCGTAAGACCTGCGGCGGCTTCGCCTCAATTAATAGTTGAGTAAATACCTGAGCCTATCCCTCGATACGGCTCAAGAACTCACGGGTGCGCTGCTCGCGCGGATGGTCGATAACCTGATCGGCCGGACCCTCCTCGACAATGCGGCCGCCATCCATAAAGACCACGCGATCGGCAACATCGCGCGCAAACTGCATTGCGTGGGTCACGATCACCATCGTCATATTCTGCGCCGCAAGGTCTTTAATGACACGCAGCACCTCGGCCGTTAGCTCGGGATCGAGCGCCGAGGTCGGCTCGTCAAAGAACAGGATCTCCGGGTCGAGCGCCAAGGCGCGGGCGATACTCACACGCTGTTGCTGGCCGCCCGAAAGCTCACATGGCACCTTGTTCTCGTTGCCCGTAAGCCCCATCTGCGCGATCAACTCGCGCGCACGAGCTTCCGCCTGTTCGCGCGGGCGCTTAAGCACGCGGATCGGCGCGTCGATGATGTTTTTCATCACGGTATAGTGCGGGAACAGGTTGTAATTTTGGAACACCAGGCCGAATCGCGAGCGTGCCCGCTTGGGCACATCGCCCTTCGCATAGACTGCGCCCGAACCCGCATCCGTCGCAACGGCAAGGTCACCAAACGAGAGCGAGCCTCCGTCGAGTGTCTCGAGCAGCGTGGCACACCGCAGCAGCGTGGACTTGCCGCCACCCGAAGGCCCGATAATCGCCACGACCTCGCCACGCTTGACCTCGAGCGAGATATCCTTGAGCACCTCATTGCCGCCAAACGCCTTGCGAGCGCTTTCGATTTTCATCACCGAGTTAGTCATGATAATAGTCCAGCTTCTTTTCGGCGGCGCCCAACAGCATCTCGACCACGAAGTTGAAAACCCAGTAGATCAGCGCCGCAATCGCAAACGGTACCATGCTCACCTGCGAGGCAACCAGGGCCTTGGCGGTCGAGAACATCTCGCCCACGCCAATGGCAAACGCCAGCGACGTGTCCTTGACCAGCGTGATGATCTCGTTGCCCATCGCCGGCAGAATACGCTTGGCGACCTGCGGCATCACGATATACAGAAACGTCTGCACGCGCGAATAGCCCAGCACCTCGGCAGCCTCGTATTGACCGCGCGGAATGGACTGCAAGCCCGAGCGATAGATCTCGGCAAAGTAACCGGCGTAGTTGATGATGAACGCCACGACGCACGCCGTCCACTTGGAATCGGGCGTGAGCGAAATGCCAAACACGTAGTACGGGGCAAAGTAGATGGCAAACATCTGCAGCATGAGCGGCGTACCGCGCATGACCGAGATATAGATGCGCGCAATCCAGCGAAGCGGCGCGATTTTGCTCATGCGCATAAACGCCACGGGAATTCCCAGCGGAATCGACCCCAGCAGCGTCAGCACAAACAACTGCAAACTGACCAAGAATCCCTGGCCAAGCATCTGCATCATGACCTGAATAGACAACCTAAGCTCTCTTTCGCGACAACAGAACAGCAAACCCAATGCTAAAGCGGGTTTTCCAGGTGCTCGAGTTTGCCGTGAAAAAGGAGCGCCGCGTACTAAATGTACGCAAGCGACGGTTTGAACGGCAAAATCGGGTGCCTGGGAAAGCCGCTATTTCAGAACCCAGTTGTCGAAGGAAAGACCATAATCTGCATACTTGTCGCACAGGTCCTTAACCGTGCCGTCCTCATAGAGTGCCTTGAGCGACTCGGTCACGGCATCGGCCGACTTGGTGTCGCCCTTCTTAAAGCCGACAGCGTAGTTCTCGCTGGACAGCGGCTCATCAAGCTGCGTATAAGCATCGGGCTTGGCGGCAAGCTGATACTGGGCAATCGAAAGGTCGCAAGCCACGGCATCGACCGCGCCGCTCTCGAGCTGCATAAACGCCGTGTTGTACTCGCCGATCGTGTCGAGCGTGGCAAACGTCGCCGCCAGATCCTTCTGGTCACCCTCGAGCACATCCTGCGCAGCGGAATCGGTCTGGGTAATCACGGTCTTGCCGGCAAGATCGTCCCAGCTCTTGATGCCTGCATCCTTCTTTACCACCAGCACCTGCTCGTTGAGCATGTACGGCTCGGAGAACGTGTAGTCGTCCTCGCGACCCTCCATGGTAAAGCCGTTCCAGATGCAGTTGATGGCGTCCGAGTTAAGCAGCGTATCCTTGGCGTCCCAGTCGATGGCCTCGTATTTGACCTCCCAGCCCTGCTTATCGGCAACAGCCTTGGCCAGATCGAGATCAAAGCCGGTGTACTCACCATCGTCGCCCACAAAGCCGTACGGAGGATAGGACTTATCAAAGCCCACCACGAGCTTCTTGGACTCCGCAGCACCCTTCACATCCTTGGCCGCGGCAGAGCCAGCAGCGGAGCCCTTGCCGGCGCCACCGCCGCAACCGACAAGACCAAGGCCAAGCACCGTGGCGAGCGAGCCGGCTAGACCAACAAACTGACGACGAGACATATCGGTATTCATGGTATTCCCCCTTGATGGCACTTTAGTTAAGTAAAGTGAGTCGTGTAACGTTCAGAATCATACACTTTAGCGTGATAGAGCACAAGGCGAGTTTGCCCGCCGCGTGAGGGGTGTGGGGGTTAAGTTTCCTGCTCTACAGTCCTGCTCACGACGGAGGCCACATTAAGTGGCCTCCTGTTCGTGCGGAACTCGCGATAAACTTAACCCCCACACCCCTCACGCGGCGGGCAACCGTCGTTGGGCTTATCGCTGACACGATTAAACCGCTTGCATATCGTCTGCTGGCTTGGCACGGTACAATACTTGCAGCTTAAATTCATGAATTAGTGGAGTTATTGATGGCAGAATCTCGTGCGGAGCGTAAGGCTCGTCGTGCTTTGATCGAGGCGGCTGAGGGGTCGGAGGAGAAATCTTCCACGAAATCCAAGTC
>CABSNS010000038.1:0-8697 GCA_902479105.1 uncultured Collinsella sp.
CTACACCGTCTAATTCGTCGGCAGCGTCAGATGTGTATAAGAGACAGCTTTAGAACTTGTCGTGGAAGGTACGCGCAATGACCTCGTCCTGCTGCTCCTTGGTGAGCGTGTGGAAGTTCACGGCATAGCCGGAAACGCGGATGGTCAGCTGCGGGTACTTCTCGGGGTGAGCCTGAGCGTCGAGCAGCGTCTCACGGTTGAAGACGTTGATGTTCAGGTGGTGGCCACCCTTCTCGGCGTAAGCGTCGAGCATGTGGACCAGGTTATCGGCCTGGGTCTCGGAAACTTCAGAAACCTTCATAATGTGTCTCCTTCGATTAATAGGCGCCGGCCGAAACCGGCGCACTAATCAGTAATCGTTATTGTTAGTATAGCACTAACAATAGTTACTCGCCCAGCTGATCAAGGTCGATATCGCCAAAGAACACCTGATCCTCCTTGCCGAGCGCACTCGGGATGATGGAGAAGGTGTTGGAGATGCCGTCCTGAGCATCGCGGAACGGGAGCTTGGAAACCGAAGACAGCGAAGCGATGGCGCCGTGGCTATCGCGCTTGTGCATGGGGTTAGCACCCGGGGCGAACGGCTGGCCAGCCTTGCGGCCGTCGGGCGTGGAGCCGGTCTTCTTACCGTACACGACGTTGGAGGTAATGGTCAGAACCGAGGTCGTGGGCACAGAGTTGCGGTAGGTGTCGTTCATGCGGATGTACTCCATGAACTGGTGCACGACGTCGTGAGCGATCTGGTCGACGCGGTCGTCGTCGTTACCGTACTTGGGGAACTCACCCTCGGTCTCGAAGTCGACGATGATGCCATTCTCGTCGCGGACGGGGTGAACCTTAGCGTACTTGATGGCGGACAGGGAGTCAGCCACGACGGAAAGGCCAGCGATGCCCGTAGCGAACCAGCGGTGCACGTGCTTGTCATGCAGAGCCATCTGGATGCGCTCGTAGCAATACTTGTCGTGCATGTAGTGAATGATGTTCAGCGAGTTGACGTACACGCCGGCGAGCCACTTCATCATGTCGTTGTACTTGGCCACAACGTCGTCGTAATCGAGGGTATCGCCCTCGACGGCGCGATACTTGGGGCCGACCTGCTTCTTGGAGACCTCGTCGACGCCGCCGTTGAGTGCGTACAGCAGGCACTTGGCCAGGTTGGCACGGGCGCCGAAGAACTGCATCTCCTTGCCGATGCGCATGGAGGACACGCAGCAGGCAATACCGTAGTCGTCGCCATGATAGACGCGCATGAGGTCGTCGTTCTCGTACTGGATCGAGGAGCTGGCGACAGAAGTCTTGGCGCAGAACTTCTTGAAGTTCTCGGGCAGACGGGTCGACCACAGAACGGTCATGTTGGGCTCGGGGCTGGTGCCCATGTTCTCGAGCGTGTGCAGGTAGCGGTAGCTCATCTTGGTAACGAGCGTACGGCCGTCAACACCCATGCCGCCGATGGACTCGGTGACCCACTGCGGGTCGCCGGTGAACAGGGCCTGGTACTCGGGGGTACGGGCAAACTTGACCATGCGGAGCTTCATGATGAAGTGATCCACGAACTCCTGGATCTGCTCCTCGGTGAAGGTACCGTTGGCAAGGTCGCGCTCAGCGTAGATGTCGATGAACGTAGAGGTACGGCCGATGGACATGGCAGCGCCGTTCTGCTCCTTGACGGCAGCAAGGTAGGCGAAGTACATCCACTGGATGGCCTCCTGCGTGTTGGTAGCAGGGTTGGAAATGTCGAAACCATAGGTCTCGGCCATCATCTTGAGCTCGCCGAGGGCGCGGATCTGCTCCTGCAGCTCCTCACGATCGCGGATGTTGTCGGCGGTCATGACCGTCGGGGTGGAAGCCTTCTGCGCCTCCTTGTCCTTGATCAGGTAGTCGACGCCGTACAGGGCAACACGACGGTAGTCGCCGATGATGCGGCCGCGGCCATAGCCATCGGGCAGACCGGTGATGATGTGAGCCGAGCGGCAAGCGCGCATCTCGGGGGTGTAGACATCGAAGACGCCAGCGTTGTGGGTCTTGCGCTCGAAGGTGTAGCGCTCGACAACGTTCTCGTCGACCTTGTAGCCGTGCTGGCTGGCAGCCTGGCAAGCGATGCGGATACCACCGTTGACGTGCAGCGCGCGCTTGAGCGGCTTGTCGGTCTGGAGGCCGACGATAGTCTCCTTCTCGCGGTGGGCGTTATCGATGTAGCCAGCGGGGTGGCTCACGATACCCGTGACGATCTTGGTGTCCATATCGAGGACACCGCCCTGTTCGCGCTCCTTAAGCAGCAGGTCGAGAACCTCGCCCCACAGCTCCTTGGTACGCTCGGTCGGACCGACGAGGAACGACTCGTCGCCCTCGTAGGGGGTGTAGTTCTTCTGGATGAAGTCTCGGACGTCAACCTCTCCCGTCCAAATGCCTTCCTTGAAGCCTTCCCATGCCTCCTGCATTGTGTAACCACGCTCCTAGTTACGTGTAATGCGGCGCTCTCTCACACCGCTGCTTATTGAATTCTTGAATGTTCGGCTTGCACTACCGGCTTCTTCCGTTCTTCACCACACGCTGGTGCAGAGAAAACGTTTGTCCACCTTGGAACTACAACCCAAAACCCAAGATTTCACCCGTCTGAGAAGGATAACATAGCGACCCTCTCCATCTGGGCTGTTATATGTTTCTTTTTTTATATCATAAGGGCGTTTTTTACAAACCCGCAGGAAATGCGAGCGCGAACAACTACCGTTCACCGATTTGTATGTTATTTTTCCTTGCCTTTGTACGACGTTCGCTCTAGCTGTTATGCCAGCTTTAGCAGGGTAAAGTGTCTCAGAGACCCTACAGAAACTGCAGGGCGGCCACGGGATCCCCCGTGGCCGCCCTGTGGCGTAGCTAGTTTTTAGCTTTGATTGCCGCTTGGCATTAGGCGGCTGCGGCGGCCTTGTCGGTCGTTGCCTTGCTATTGCCGTTGCCCTGGCCCTCAAAATGCTTGTGGCACCAGCTGGTAACGAGCGGGGTCAAAATGGCCGTCACGATAGCGCACGCTGCAACCTGCGCCGTAGCCGTCGCGAGCACGGCGCCACCGTACATGGCCTCGTTGACGCTTGCCATGGCGGCAGGCGTGGCCACATTGGCTCCGGCGCAGCTCGAAATGGCCGCACCTGCGACACCCGTACCACCCGTGAGCTTATCGACCGCGATGACGGGAATTGCAAAGACCACCGAGCAGATCACGCCGAGCAGAATACCGGGAAGACCGCCATTAATGAGCTGGCCAAAGGTCATGGTCGAGCCCATGGCAAAGAAGACGAGCACGATGATGGCGGAAAGTGCCGGTGTCATCATCTTCTTAAAGCTCGGGAAGAGGTTGCCCAGGATAATGCCAACGACGATCGGCAGGATGGCGCCCACGAGCGACCAACCGATCGGAGCCTGACCGGCAGCGCCGAGCACGATCATCGTGACCGGAGGGCCGACAACAAGCGTGGTGATGGCGACGGCGCCACGCTCGGCCTCATTGCCCATGGTGCCCATCAGGCCAGCGTACATAGCGTTGTTGGCACCCGTGCAAGCGGCCAGCATCACCATGGCCGAGATACCAAACAGGTTGTCGTTGAACACATAAAGGATGAGCAGCGACACGGCAACGACCACAATCTGCTTGACGGCGATGATGATGGCGCCGCGGGCAGCAGCGGCAGGAGCACTCTTAAACGAAATCGTCGTACCGACGATCAGTAGGAAAGCGCCCACAAGCGGGCCGGCGCCCTGCTGAGTCATGCCAAGCGTAAAGCTGCCGAGCGTTTTGAACAGGTCAGGGAATAGCGTGTTGAGCAGGCAGCCCAGCAAAAGCGGCACCAAGATATTGGCGCCCGGGATGGAGGACATCTTAAAGAACGGCTCCTTTGCCGCCGGCGCCTCCACCGTAGTCGATTCACTCATATATATATATCTCCTTTGGATGCATGCGAATCGTAGCCGCACGCGCCTATGTCAGAAAGAAGGCGACAACCCCGAGTCGCCAGGGCCGCCGCCAAACGATCACCGCGGGGTATTACCCGTCCAGGACGATGCCGCCGTCGCAGTCACCGATCTCGCCGTTCACGAAGCTGGCAAGGTCGGAAGCGAAGAAGAGCACCATCTGCGCAGGCTCGCTTGCCTGAGCAGCGCGGCCCAAGGGGATACCGTTGATGATGCGCTGAGAGTTTTCGTCAGAGAGAATCGAGGTCATGTCGGTAAGGGTGAGCGACGGGCACACGGCGTTGCAGCGGACACCAAACTTGCCGCCTTCCTTGGCGACCGCCTTGGTTAGACCGTTGACACCGGCCTTGGAGCTCGCGTAGGCCGCGGTGCCGAGCAGGCCGCCGCCGATCTTGCCAGCAACAGAGCTCACGTTGACGATAGTGCCGGCATGGGCCGCCTTAAAGTGCGGGTACACGGCGTTCATCATGGTAAAAGTACCGTTGAGGTTGATGTCGATGGTGCGACGCCACTCGGTGTCGTCGATCTCGTCAAACTTCTTGGTGCTGATGACGCCAGCGCAGTTGATCAGGATATTGGTTTGCGGCAGGTCCGTAAAAATCTGCTCGACGGTCTCGCGCGCCTTGGGTGCATCGGCGACATCGAGCTGATAGAACTTGTTGCCCTCGCCAAGCTCGGCCACTGCGGCCTCGCCCTTAGCAGCGTTCCTTGCGATGAGCGCGACATGTCCGCCGCCCGCGACGATGCCCTTGGCGATCTCGAGGCCAATGCCCTGAGTGCCGCCCGTGACAATCGCGGTCTTGCCCGTGAAGTCAAATGCCATGACTCCATCCCCCTTTATGTAAGGTGTCTCCTTGCGGGAAGTTGGAGCATCGCACGTGGCGATTATATGAGTCCCAGTCGTCATGGTGGTGACAACCCCTCGCCTAACCGCGGGCATATTAGTTCTTTGAAACGCTTCAGCAATTGAATGATTTTAAGTCTTAATGAGCTCTTAATATTGCCCACTGTATGAGGCCCGCGTATGGGGGTATCATCTTTCACCGAAAATAGTTTCTAGTGTTAGGGGTTTTCGGTGGAAGATACCGATTTCCGTGAACTTGGGCGTCAGCTCCTTACCGAGTTCGGCAGCATGCATCAGCGCATTTCGCGTTTTGCGGACAAAGCCCTCGGCGGCGAGATGGCTGTCATGCGCGCCCTCATACTCGCTGGCGGTTCGCTCACGCCGAGCGAACTCGCTGATCGCGCCTGGGTCTCGAGCGCCCGCATCGCCAATATCTTACGCGCCCTCGAGGCCAAGGGCTGGGTCGAGCGCGAGCACTCAAAGACTGACCGTCGTCGCGTACACGTCATAGTGACCGACAAGGGATTCCAGGATCTCGAAATCAAACGCCGGGAATTCGAGGACCGCACCGCGGCTTTCCTCGAGCAGCTCGGCGAAACAGATACCCAAGAGATGGTGCGTCTTCTTAGACGTGCCAACGAAATTATCGACCGCAATCAAGAAAGGAGAGATGCCGAGTGAGGATTCTCAAGCTCTTTAAAAAGCATGTCCTGGCACTGTTCGCAGCTATCGTGCTTATCGTAATCAGCTGCAACGCCGATCTGGCGCTGCCTACCTATATGAGCGACATCGTCGACGTGGGTGTGCAGCAAGGCGGCATCGCCTCGCCCGTGCCCGACACCATTCGCGCCGAATCGCTCGACGACCTTGAACTCTTTATGAGCACCAAGGACGCCAAAGCTGTGGAGGCCGTGTTTAGCAAGGCTGACAAAAATGGCATTCGAACGTATAAGGGTACCGAGGAAGAGCGTGCCGATGGAGGCAAGATTGCCGACATTATGAGCCTGCCCGAAACTGTCGTCCTTTCGCTCAACCAGGGCATTGAAGCCGACTCCATGGGCGACATGATGGGCTCGTCCAGTGAGAAAGACAACAACGCTGCCCAGGCCATGCCCACCCCCGAGCAGATGGCAGCGATGACGCCCGAGCAGCTCGCCGAGATGCAGCAGAAGGCCGCGGCCGCGCAGAGCATGCAAAAGCAGATCGACGCCGACGGCGGCAAGATCACCATGAAGAGCCTGCGCCTGGGCGTTGAAGGCGGCCTAATCGACCAGGGCAAGCTCGTCGAGGGCGCCAACGATATGGCAGACAAAATGGGTTCCATGTCGGGCTCCATCGTGACCCAGCGCGCCGTGACCTACGTACAAGAAGAGTACAAAGCGCAGGGCATCGACCCCGCCGACGTGCAGAACGCTTACCTGAGCCGCATGGCGACCACGATGTTTGGTCTGTGTCTGGTGTCGCTCGTCGCCACCATCCTGACCGGTGCCGTGGCTTCGCGCACCGCCTGCTCCATCGCCCGCGACCTGCGCCGCGAGACCTTCAACAAGGTTATGCACTTCTCGCCGGCCGAGGTGGGCAAGTTTAGCCAGGCCTCGCTCATCACCCGCTGCACCAACGACATTCAGCAGATCCAGATGGCCGCAACCCTGTTTATCCGCATGTGCCTGATGGCCCCCGTCATGGGCATCGTCGCTGTCATGCGTGTCCTGGCCAACCACACCGGCCTGGGGTGGACCATCGCCGTGGCCATCATCGCGGTCTCGGCCGTTGTCGGCGTGCTCATGGGCCTCACCATGCCCAAGTTCAAAAAGATGCAGAGCTTTGTGGACCGCGTGAACCTTACCGCCCGCGAGCTGCTCGACGGCCTTATGCCCATCCGCTCGTTCAACCGCGAGGAGCATGAGCTCGAGCGCTTTGACAAGGCATCGCTCGACCTGATGACCACGCAGCTCTACACCAACCGCGCCATGAGCTTTATGATGCCGCTCATGATGCTCGTCATGAACTGCATCACCGTGCTTATCGTTTGGTTTGGCGCGCAGGGCGTGTCCGACGGCGTGATGCAGGTCGGCAACATGATGGCGTTTATCTCCTACACCATGCAGATCGTCATGGCGTTTATGATCCTCACCATGGTTTCGGTCATCCTGCCCCGCGCCGAGGTCGCCGCCGAGCGTGTGGAAGAGGTCATCACTTGCCCCACCAGCATCAACGACCCCGTCTCGCCCAAACTGCCCGCGGCCAGCGCGCCGCGCGGTGAGCTCACCTTCCACGACGTGAGCTTCCAGTATCCCGATGCCCGCGCCGATGTCATCAGCGGCGTGAACTTCACCACGCATGCTGGTCAGATGCTCGGCATCATTGGCTCCACGGGCTCGGGCAAGTCCACGCTCGTGCAGTTGATTCCGCGCCTGTACGACGTCACGGGCGGCAGCATTTCGCTCGACGGCATTGACGTGCGCGACATGACCCTTTCCGAGCTGCGCCGCCGCATTGGTTACATCCCGCAGCAGGGACGCCTGTTCTCGGGCACCGTCGAGAGCAACCTCAAGTTTGCCGGCGACATGGTAAGCGATGATGACATGCACCAGGCAGCGCGCATCGCACAGGCCGAGGACTTTATCGCCGAGCGTGAGGGCGGTTACGACTCCCCCATCAGCCAGGGCGGCTCCAATGTCTCGGGCGGCCAGCGTCAGCGCCTGGCCATCGCCCGCGCCTTGGCCAAGAAGCCCGAGGTCGTAGTTTTCGATGACTCGTTTAGCGCCCTCGACTACAAGACCGACGCTCGCCTGCGCGAAGAGCTTGCCAAAAACGTTACCGACGCCGCGCTCGTGGTCGTGGCCCAGCGCATCGCGACCATCATGCACGCCGACCAGATCATCGTGCTCGACGACGGCCACGTGGTGGGCACCGGTACGCACGAGGAGCTGCTGCGCAGCTGCCCGGCGTACCTGGAGATCGCACAGTCGCAGCTTTCCGCCGAGGAGCTGGGGCTTACCCAAGAAGAAATTGCAGCCGTCACGGAAGGAGGCGAGCGCTAATGGCAGACGAGACCAAGACTCAGATTCCCAAGCCCACCCGCCAGCGTGGTCCCATGGGCCGCATGGGCGGCATGCGTCGCGGCGAAAAGGCCAAGGACTTTAAGGGCACCATGAGGCAGCTGCTCGGCTATATCGGCCAGCACAAGATCGCCGTGCTTGTCGCCGTCGCCTTTGCCGTGTGCTCGGTCATCTTTAACATTGTGGGGCCCAAGGTGCTCGGCCAGGTTACCACCAAACTGTTCGAAGGCCTGGTTGCCAAGGTCAACGGCACCGGCGATGTCGACTTTGCCTGGATCGCCAAGACGCTCGGCTTTTTGCTCTGTCTGTATCTGGCGAGCTCTGCCTGCAGCCTGATCCAAGGCTGGCTCATGACCGGCGTCACGCAAAAGATCTGCTACCGCATGCGCAAGGAGATTGCCGCCAAGATCGCCGTCGTACCGATGAGCTACTTCAACGGCCACAGCAAGGGCGACGTGCTCAGCCGCATCACCAACGACGTCGATACGCTCGGCCAGTCGCTCAACCAGAGCGTGACGCAGCTTATTACGTCTGTCACGCAGATTATCGGCGTGCTCGTCATGATGCTTTCGATCAGCCTGCCGCTCACCGGCGTCACCGTGCTCACGCTGCCGGCCGCTGCGATTATCTTGATGGTGATGATTCACTTCTCGCAGCCGTACTTCCGCGAGCAGCAGCAGGTTCTGGGCGCCGTCAACGGCATTATCGAGGAAGACTTTGCCGGCCAGAATGTCATTCAGGTGTTCGACCGCGCCGAGGCCTCGATCGAGGAGTTCGACCGTCAAAACGACCGCCTCTTTATCTGTCTCTTATACACATCTGACGCTG
>CABSNS010000039.1:0-8467 GCA_902479105.1 uncultured Collinsella sp.
GAGATGCTCAGGAGTCTCGTGGGCTCGGAGATGTGTATAAGAGACAGGGCTGGCATCGATGCCCTCGCCCACGGCGCAGATCACCGTGGTGGCGGAAAGCTCGACGGTCTCGCCCGTGGCGACGGGGCTGCGACGGCCGCTTGCATCCGGCTCGCCGAGCTCCATAACGTCGCAGGTCAGCACGGCGCCGTTAAGCGCCTTGGGGGCCAGCAGCTCGCAGAACTCAACACCGTCGGCAAGAGCAAGATCAAGCTCTTCCTCGTCAGCGGGCATCTGCTTCTTGGTGCGGCGGTAGACCAGGCGCACGTTCTTCACGCCGGCCAGGCGCTTGGCCACGCGGGCCGCGTCCATGGCGGTGTTGCCGGCGCCAATGACCACGACGTCCTCGCCCAGCTCGAGCTTCTCGCCCTTCTTGGCGGCCTCGAGGAACTCCAGCACGTCGAGCTCGGCGCCCTCGCCCAAGCCTGCAGAGCCGGGCATCCAGGCACCGGTGGCCACGACCACGTCGGTAAAGCCCTGGGCCTTGAGTTCGTCGATGGAATCCACGCGAGCGTTGAGCTGCACCTTGGCACCAAAGGCCAGGCAGAGTTCGGCGTCGTGCGAGATATCGTCGCTGGCGATACGGAACTCGGGGATGACGTGACGGACCACGCCGCCGAGCGAATCGCGAGCTTCGAAGATGGTGACGGGCACGCCGGCACGCGTCAGGAAGAACGCGGTCGCCAGGCCGGCCGGGCCGCCGCCGATAACGGCAACATTGTGCTCGCCGTCGTTGGCGATGGCCTGGGCGCGCAGCTTGGGCAGCACGGCGGTCATGGCCTCGCGGGCGGCCTTGAGCTTGCTGGCGCGAATCTGGGCGCCCTCGGGCTCGTAGAACGCACGCTCGCAGGCACGGCCGCAGGGATGCGGGCAGATGGTGCCGGTAATGAACGGCAGAGCGTTGCGCTCGATGATGATGTTGAGCGCGTCCTCGTAGCGGCCCTCGTCAACAGCCGCCAGATAGGCGGGAATATCCTGCTGGATGGGGCAGCTCGTGCGGCACGGCGTGGTAAAGCAATCGGAAAGCGGGCTCTTGCCGGCGACCTTGCGGTCGGGCAGCGGACGCAGCGGCTTCTTGTAGAGCGGGTTGGTGAGTGAGTCGGTCTGGATCGCAGTCACAGCCTCGAGCGAGACGCCCGCGAACGGCTTGCCATCCAGGTCGGTAAACTCGCCGGCCATCTGGCTAAAACGCTCGTAGCCACCAGGCTTGAGCACGTCGGTCGCCAGGGTGACGGGCCAAATGCCGGCATCGTACAGGGCGCGGATGTTGTAGACCGTGGCACCGCCGGAGTAGCTTATGCGCAGTTTGCCATCAAACTGCTCGGTAATGCGGCGGGCAGCCTCGATGGTCAGCGAGAACAGCGAACGGCCGGACATGTACATCTCGGTGGAGGGCAGCTCGTTCCTCGTCACGTCGACGGGGAACGTGTTGGTCAGCTTGACGCCAAACTCCAGGCCGCGCTCGGCGCACAGGGCAATCAGGCGCTCGAACATAGGCACGGCATCGGCCCACTGCAGGTCCTCGCGGAAGTGCGTGTCATCGAAGACGATGTAGTCAAAGCCCAGCTCGTTGAGGCGCTGGCGGGCAAACTCATAGCCCAGCAGCGTGGGGTTGCACTTGATGTAGGTGTTGAGACCCTTCTCGGTAATCAGATAGGTCGCGATGCGCTCGATCTCCGCCGGCGGGCAGCCATGCAGGGTGGACTCGGTGATGGAGTTGGAAACGCGTGCCGGGATGGACTCGACAAACGCGGCGTCGACATGCTCAAACTTGTCCAGGTTGGCGAGCGCCCAGGCACGGCACTCGTTCCAGACGTCAGAGCCGCTGGCGTCCTTCATGCCCTCGATGTAGGCATCGACCTTGGGGCTCTTAATGCCCTCGAGGTCATAACCCACGGACATGTTGAAGACAAAGCCGTCCGGGCTGCCCAGACCGTACTCGCGAGCGATGAGGTGGCAGGCAAACCATGCCTTCACATACTCGGCAAAGGCCTGCGGAACCTCGAGCTCGGTCGACCACTCGCAGTTGTAGCACTCGTCCTGCGCCACGATGCAGGGTTTGTTCACACACTTGGAAAGCTCCTCGCCGTCCATAACCTGAACGGTCTTGAGCTCAAAGAAGCGGGAGCCTGCCACGTAGGATGCCACGATGTTCTGGGCAAGCTGCGTATTGGGACCGGCGGCCGGGCCAAACGGGGTCTCGATGCGCTCGTCAAAAATGGGAAGCGCGCCCTCCTGGTTGGTCGTGACCATCTTGCGCACGCCAAAGATGGCGTCCTGGGTCTTGTGCTCCTCGATGATCCAGTTCATCAGCTGCGAAAACGGGATCGGCCTCATGATGTCGCTCATAATGAGCTCCTCTCTGTAACGCCCGGCGAGACCGCGCGGCGGGCGCAAATACGGTGTAGCGCTAGCACAGCGCCGGCGACCCCGCGGAGGCCGCCTATACGCGCGTCGGATGCGGCGAAACATCCGACGCGCGTGAATCTACTTGTAATTAGTAGGCGCGATCGTTGAGCGTGCTCCAAAGCTTCTTGGACTCAGCCATGGTCCACGCGTTGATCTTTTCCTCATCAATCCCAACGAACTCGCGATCCTTGTACAGGACGCGGCCGTTGATGATGGTGGTGCGGCAGTTTTTGCCCATCATGCCAAAGAGCATGTGGCCGTCGATATTCTCCTCGCTCAGCGGCGTAAAGGGCTTGTAGTCCATGACGATGACGTCGGCGGCAGCGCCGGCCTCGAGCACACCGAGCTTGCGATCGAAGTACTTGCTCGCCATCTTGGCGTTGTTCTCGAACAGCATGGTCATGGCCTCGCACCAGCCCACGTTGGGCATGGCGGCGTTGTGGCGCTGAATGATCAGGAAGACCTTAAGGCTCTCGAGCATATCGTGGGTGTAGGCGTCGGTGCCCATGCACACGGGGATGCCGCGGCGGAAGAACTCGAGCACGGGGGCGCAGCCCACGGCGTTGCCCATATTGGATTCGGGGTTGTTGACGAGCCAGGTACCGGACTCCTTGACGATATCCATCTCGGCAGGCGTCACGTGGATGCAGTGACCCAGCATGGTGTCGGGACCCAGCAGGTTGTGCTGCAGCAGGCGCTCGACGGGGCTGATGCCGCCGCGGTTGAGGCGGGAATCCCACACGTCGTTCATGCCCTCGCACACGTGGATGTGGAAGCCGGTCAGACCGTTGTTGGCCTCGGCCATCTTGTCCATGGTCTCGTCCGAAAGCGTAAAGGTGGCATGTCCGCCAAACATGGCGGCGATCATGTGGTTGTCGTTATCGCGACGCTCTTTGGCGGCCCACTGGGCAAACTCGGCGTTCTCGGCAATGGCCTGGTCGCATTTTTCCTGGCCGCGGCGATCGGAGACCTCGTAGCACAGGCACGAACGCATGCCCAGCTCCTGAGCTGCGTCCTTAATGGTGAAGAGGCTTCCCGGGATCTCGCAGAAGCTCGCATGGTGATCGAAGATCGTGGTGACGCCATCGCGGATGGAGTCAAGAATCGTGGCGTAGGCGCTGGCCTTGGTGCCGTCGAGCGTCAGGTTGTCGTCGATCTTCCACCACTGCTGCTCAAGATTCTCCAGGAAGTTGGTGGGGTTGCAGCCCTTGATGGCAAGGCCGCGGGCCAGACCCGAGTAGATGTGGGTGTGGCAGTTGATGAGTCCGGGCATGATGAGGTTGCCCTGGGCGTCGACGTACTCGGCATCCGGGTACTTGGCCTTGAGCTCGCACTCGGGACCTACTTCGACGATCGTATCTCCGTCAATGGCGACCGCACCGTTTGGAATGAACGGGGCCTGAGCGTTGCGAGTAAAGACGGAACCGTTAGCGACCAGAAGCATAAATGCTCCCTTCAACATCAGGGGCGGGGTTTGACACCTCTGACATAGCGGAGTGCGAAGCGCCGGCCTACACCGGAAACGGGCCCTCTCCCGTCAACGCTTCACCAAAGGGGCAAACCCTTTGAAGTGCGGCTTGGCGCCGCATGACGTCGGCGGACGAGGCGATGCGTCCGCCGACGAATAGCACCGAATTGGTTACTTCTTGCTCTCGGGCAAGACCAGATCCACGGCAGCGTCCTTGGCAGCATCGATGTGCTGAGCCACGACCGGCGTCTGCGGAAGGATCAGGTTAAGGACAATGGCCATGATGGCGGTGGGGGTTACGGCATTGGAGCCGATGACGGTGGACACCCAGGCGGGCATACCCTCGCCGGCAAGGCAACCGCTGGCCATCCAGATACCCAGGCCAAAGACGACGGAGGTACCGACGATGGTGGTAGTGCGCTGCGTGAGGCCCTCGCGGGTGAACATGCGCACGCCGTTCATGGTGATGGTGCCAAAGACGCCGACGGTCGCGCCGCCGATGACGGGCTGCGGGATAGCGGAAAGAACGGCAGAGAGCTGCGGGAACAGACCGGCGATGGCAAAGACGGCCGCGATGATCACAAAGACCCACTTGTTGACGACCTTGTTGGAGCAGATGATGCCCACGTTCTGGCCAAGGGCGCTGGTGGGAAGACCGCCCAGCAGGCCGCCGACCATAGAAGTGAGGCCCTGGGACACGATAGCGCCGGAGAGCTCGCGCTCGGTGGGCATACGGTCGATGGAGCCCAGGCAGGCGGCGGAGACGTCACCGATAACCTGGATAGCAACCATGGGGAACACGACGGCGAGGGTAATGCAGACCTCGGGATCAAACTCGAGCGCGTAGGGCATGAGCTTGGGAAGGGCGAAGACCTGAGCGGTGGCGACGCTGGAGAAGTCAATCATGCCAAAGGGGATGGAGACAATCATGCCGACGATCATGCCAAAGAACACGGATCCCAGCTTGAGCGTGCCCTTGCCAAAGTTGGCGAGTGCAAAGACCACGGCGAAGGTGATAAGAGCGACGCACCAGGCCTGCGGGGTACCCCACAGCGGCGTACCCATACCGCCGGCCATATACTTGACGGCCGTGGGATACAGCGAAACGCCGATGGAGAAGATGACCGTACCGGTCACGACGGGCGGGAACAGCCACTTGATCTTGCTGTAGGCCAGACCAAAGAGGACCGCGACGGCGCCGCCGACGATCTCGCCGCCCAGCAGCGCACCAAAGCTAAAACCCGAGGCACCCATGGCCTGCAGGGCCGGCAGGAACGCGAACGAAACGCCCATGACGATGGGCAGGCCGCCGCCGATGCGACGGAAGGGAGCGAAGGCCTGAAGGGCCGTATCGATCGCCGAAAGAATGAGGGCGACCTGGATGATGTCGGTGCTCTGCTGGCTATTAAAGCCGTAGACGCCGGCCATGATGACCGCCGGGGTAATGATGCCGGCAAACGATGCCAGTACGTGTTGAAGGGCACACGGGATCATTTCCTTAACGGGAGGCATGCCTTCGCGAGTGAACAGGGCTTCAGTGCCGTTCGTAACCGTCTCCTGGGTCATTTGACCACCAATCCTCGAAGTAGTTGTTTTCGCATCTAACGCTCTATTGTGACGCAGTGCGGGGTTGAGGTTGTGCCTTCATTGCATATCGTATTAAAGATGATTCTCATTCTCAATAATAATTTTTTGTTATCAGACTATTCTTCAGCTGAAATAACGCATTTCCGCAGGTCAGGAAAGTGTCTGGTCAAAATAACATCTAACATTTCTTTTGGTCAACCGTTTACCGCTAAATTCCTACCGTTCGTCTGCATTACGCAATATACCTGCGGATATACGAGATGATGGGCAGCGTGTTACCATGAGAAAAAATTGTTATGAACATTTCCGATTTCACCCAAAGGAGTTGCCCGTGAACGAGACCGTACGTCGCTTTTTGCCGATGGTCGATTTTCTGGAGCAGGTACTCGGCAAAAACAGCGAAATCGTGCTGCACGATTTCTCGGATCCCGACCACGCCATCGTCGATATTCGCAACGGCATCGTGAGCGGCCGCAAGGTCGGCGGTCCCGCCACCGATCTGGCACTCAAGATCATGCACGACGCCAAGTATCGCGACCTGCCGTTTATTACGGGCTACGAGGGGCGCGGTGCCGGCGGCAAGACGTTGGAGTCAGCGACGTACTTTATCCGCGAGAATGACGAGATCGTCGGTATGCTCTGCGTCAACACCGACCTCTCGACCGTGCGCTCCATCAACGCCATGGCGCAGCAGCTCATGGCGTGCTTCGACGCGGCGCCGACGCGCACGGAGCCCGCCCCTATCGAGGTCGAAAGCCTTTCGGAGTCCACACAGGAGCTCATCGACCGCAGCATTGCCGAGTTGCTGAGCGCGCGAGGGCTGGATGTAGCGTCGCTTGGTCAGAGCGACCGCGTGGACGTCATTCGCCACCTCAACGGCAACGGGGTGTTCATGCTCAAGGGCGCCGTGGCCTGCGCCGCCACCGCGCTGGGCATCTCGGAGCCCAGCGTCTACCGCTACCTGCAAAAAGTTCGCAAGGAGGGCTAACGAGCAGAATGGAGCGCGGCTTCACAAGCGATCCGTCACTTGACAAAAGACCCTGCAGTTCACACGCGCTGCAGGGTCTTTTTGCATGTCATGTTTAGTTGTGGCCAACGCCTTAGAGAGCGGCGACGACCTCGATCTCGACCAGACCGCCAGCCGGAAGGGCGGCAACCTGGAAAGCGCTGCGCGCGGGGAACGGGGCCTCGAACTTGGAGGCGTAGATCTCGTTCACGGCGGCGAAGTCGGCGATGTCGGCTAGGTAGACCGTGGTCTTGACGACATCGGCAAAGGTGGCGCCGGCAGCGGTCAGCAGGGCCTCGACGTTGGCGAGGGACTGCTTGGCCTGGGCCTCGACGCCCTCGGGCATCTTGCCAGTTGCGGGGTCGATGCCCAGCTGGCCGGACAGGAACACCATGTTGCCGGTCTGGATACCGGGGGAATACGGTCCGATGGCTGCGGGTGCGTTATCGGAAGACACGACGGTCTTGCTCATGTTTTTCTCCTTACGATCAATTGAGAGAGCGTGAGCGCGGTGTTCACACCGGGAGGCACAGTTCGGTCTGAACACCGCGCTTGATTGGGATAGTACTCAAGGTTTCCGCGCGATGCAAGATTATTATCAGCTTGCGAGAATATTTTATCGCCCAACGGTTTCCCCGAACCGCTGAACGGTTCTCATGTGGAGCAGCCAGTCCAAGCTGCTGAAGACTTTGTCCTGCTTAGGCTGCGGGCGTCGCCCACCGCAGCGACGTCACTATACTTTTAATTATCTGAGCATTTTGAAAGGCAGGATATGACCGCAACCGCCAGTCGAACCACCAACCGCAGACCCGAGCTCTTGGCCCCCGCCGGAGGCCCGGAGCCCTTTGCCGCCGCGCTCGCCGCGGGCGCCGATGCCATCTACTGCGGCATGGGCAGCTTCAACGCCCGCCGCAAGGCAACCAACTTTACCGACGAGGCCTTTGAGCAAGCCTGCCGCGCCGCGCATCTAGCCGGGTCGCGCGTCTACGTCACGGTCAACATCGTCATCAAGCAGTCCGAGATGGGCGATGCACTGCAGCTCATCCATCGCTGCTCCACGCTGGGCGCCGACGCCTTCATTATCCAGGACTGGGGCCTGTTCTTTGAGGTCAAGCGCACGATGCCCGGCATCGAGACCCATATCTCAACCCAAGCAAACATCCACGACGACCGCGGAACCCTTTGGTGTCGCGAGCAGGGCGCCGACCGCGTGACCCTCTCGCGCGAGCTCTCCATCGACGAGATCGCCGTCATTCACAACGCCGCGCCCGATGTGGACCTTGAGGTCTTTAGCCATGGTGCCATCTGCTTTTGCTACTCGGGCCTGTGCCTGCTTTCGAGCTTTGCCATGGCGGGCCGCTCGGCCAACCGTGGCATGTGCGCCCAGCCCTGCCGCCTGCCCTACGAGCTGATCGACGAGAGCGGCCGCGCGCTCTCCCCTGCCGGTCGAGAGCGCGCGCTGTGCCCGCGCGACACCAACACGTCGCAGCTCGTCCGCCATCTGTATGATGCCGGCGCCGCATCGCTCAAGCTCGAAGGCCGCATGAAGGCACCCGATTACGTGTATTCCATCGTCGACGTGTATCGTCATCAGATTGATGACATGCTGGCCGATGTTTCGACCTCCAAGGATGAGGATGCAGCCCGCCAGCGCCAGCTCAAGCGCTGCTTTAATCGCGACTTTACGCACGCCTACCAGGATGGCACCTCGGGCGACGAGATGATGAGCTACGAGCGTTCCAACAACCGCGGCCAGATTGTGGGCACGGTGCTGGGCAGCCGTCTGGCCAACCGCGACGTGCGCGGGCTCAAACCCGACGACCGTCGTCGCCGCGCCGCCATCGCCCGCATTGAGCTGTTTGAGCCCGTGGGCAAGGGCGACCTGCTGGAGCTTCGTCACGACGATGAGTTTGACCAGTTCCTGACCTGTCTCTTATACACATCTGACGCTGCCGACG
>CABSNS010000040.1:0-8385 GCA_902479105.1 uncultured Collinsella sp.
GGTGTTGCCGCGCCTGGCGCCTAAAAACCTGTATGACGATATCGTCTCTGCCGCTACGAGCCACGAGACCGCCTACGTCACCTGCACGCGCGCCCTCAAGCGTATGCCGCGCGAAAACGAGGTCGTCGTTGCCTGCGTGGGCGATATTACGGCCGAGACTTGGTTCTCGGTACTGGCGGACTATCCCAACGTGAGTGTGTACCTGCCGCTGGGCGTGTGCGATAAATGCCGCAACACCGGCGGTGAGGATATTCTGGGCGAGGCGATTGCGAAGGCCGAGGAGTGGGCCGGTACGGGCATGGGCCTGGAGGTCGACCCCAAGAGCCTCAAATGCCATAAGCGCCGCGAGTACGAGCGTAAGGAGTACATGGAAAAGATTGCCCGCACCACGGGTCTAACCGTGACTAAGCTCAACCCGGCGACGGCGGCACTGGCCTCGGTGACGCAGAAGTTGAAGGCCCACCGTCACCAGATCACGCAGCTCGAGCGTACGCTCAACACCATGTGCGGCACCACGACGACTAAGCGTCGCCGTTCGCTCACGCACGGGCGGCAGCTGGTGCTCTCGACGCTGCAGAACCACCCCGAGCTTGCCCAGAACATGCAGGTGAGCACGCCGGAGTGCGATTTTGACAAGTGCACGTCGTGCGGCGAGTGCGTCAACGTGTGCCCCACGTTTGCCTGCGATTTGGTGGGAAGCGGTCGCTTTGCACTGGAGTCCACGTATTGCCTAGGTTGCGGAGCCTGCGTCAAGGTGTGCCCCGAGCATGCGCTTAAGTTGGTTGAGCATGATGCATCCAACCTGGTCGTCGTCGATCCCGAGGCCGAGGAAAAGGCCGCCCAGAAGGCGAAGGCTCACGAAGAAGCTGAGAAGGTCAAGGCCGAGGCAAAGGCCAAGCTTGACAAGATGCTCGACCAGGTGGAAAAGCTCGCGGACTAGCTAAAAGAGCGTACATGATGGCCGGTGGGACAGGTACTGCCCCGCCGGCCAAAAAAGTTGCGGTGGAATAGTTCCCGTCTTGCCCTTAAGCTGGCCATTCTGGGAACTATTCCACCGCAACTAATAGATGGTTAGCCCATGCTGCTCTGATGGGTCTCGCTGCCGTTATTGCGGCGGGTGACCGTTTCGTGGAGTAAAAAGAAGCTGGGAACCTGCTTTGTCTCGGTGTATTCCATAAGGATGCCGTCGGCGTTGTAGGTCTGTCCGCGTATAACGGCGAGTGCGTTAAAGTCGTCGAGATCGAGCACGCGCGCATCTTCGGGCGTGGGATGCTCAATCGTTACATCGCGTTTGCCCGTGGCAATCTTAATGCCAAGATCTTCTTCGAGGTAACGATAAATCGAATCGTTGACAATCTCGGGTGTCAGTCCCGGTACCTGTGAGCTTAGGTAATAGGAGTCGTCGGAGCACACGGCATGTCCGTTTGCATAACGGATGCGTTTGGCGCGCGTGAGCTCGCAGCCTTCGGGAAACCCGGTAATCCTGGAGAGTGCCTTGCTACAGACGAGGAGCTCAAAGACAGTGGTAACCGTTTTGAGCTCAAAGCCTCGGCTGGCTGCGATTTCCTTAAAGGTCTCGAGTCCGCCGCCGCCACGACTCGTCTCGTCACTGATGTTGCGAATGACGCGCATGCCTTTGCCTTGCTGGGGGAGCACGTAACCATCTGCCGCAAGCATCGAGATGGCGCGACGGACCGTCATGCGCGAACAGTCAAACAGCTGCGTGAGCTCAGTCTCCGAAGGCAGATAACTCTGATAGGCGTATGTGCCGTCGTCAATCGACTGCTTCACGTT
Organism: uncultured Collinsella sp.; assembly: GCA_902479105.1. GTDB lineage: Bacteria > Actinomycetota > Coriobacteriia > Coriobacteriales > Coriobacteriaceae > Collinsella. The sequence continues at coordinate 1,795 of CABSNS010000040.1, forward strand.
GTCATAAATAGTTTGGAAGATGGCTCGCGCCATGACGGTCTCCTAGAGCTGGGTGCGCGAGCGGTGGATGAGGGCCGCCCGCGCAGGTGTCAAGCGATTTACTTGCTGGGGTCGATTATATATTTGCCCATGGCACGCAGGGCCGGGTCTGACAGGATGGCGCCGAGTTCGTCGAGGGAAGCCACCTTGGCGACCATCGAGGATACGTCGAGCCTGCCAGAGTCGATGAGCTCGAGCGCGCGACGCTGTGTGTAAGGGTTGATGTAGGACGAGGTGAGCACGAGCTCCTTCTGGAAGACCTCGAAGGGCTTGACGGTGATTGTCTCATCGGGCTTGGTGAGGCCGAACATCATGACCGTAGCCTTGTGGCCGGCGATCTGGATGGCCTGCTCGATGGTGACGGGCTTGCCGACGCATTCGATTACAACGTCGACGTTGCCGACGCCCTCCTGCTTCAGGCGGGCCGGGACGTCCTCGTGGATGGAATCAATTGCCAGGTCGGCGCCGAGTTTGAGCGCAACCTCGCGCTTGCCTTCGACAGGCTCAAGCAAGACAACCTTGGTGGCGCCGGCGTTTTTGGCGAGCTGCATCATGAGCAGACCGATCATGCCACCGCCGATAACGACAACTGTGCTGCCGGGCTTGATGTTGCACATATCGATGCCGTGCAGGCAGCAGGCGACGGGTTCGGTCATAGCACCCTGCTCAAAGCTGGTGTGATCGCCCAACTTGTAGACTTGCTGCATATCGACGGAGCAGTACTCGGCAAAGCCGCCGTTAACGGTGGTGCCGTAACCGGTCATATGCTCACAGTAGTGGTTGATTCCGTCGCGGCAGGGTTCGCAGCAGCCGCAGGGATGGTTTGGGTCGATGCACACGCGATCGCCTGGTTTAAAGCCAGCGACGTCGCTGCCCACGGCCTCGACAACGCCCGCAAACTCATGACCAAGGATCGTGGGCGGGGTAACGTCGGCTGCACCCTTGTCGCCTTCATAGATATGCACGTCGGTACCGCAGACGCCGCAAGCTTTGACGTTGATCAGGACGTCGCGCCTGCCCACGGCCGGCTTTGCCGATTCCTCGACTCTGAGGTCGTGCTTTCCATAGAAGACCGCGCTTTTCATGGTGACTCCTTAACGTGGCGGTGAATGTTGTAATGAAGTATAGGCATGTCTATAGATATAGACAAGCACATCTAGACAAGTAGAAAAGAAATTTAAAATGCAGCCATCAGCTATGTCAGATTTAGCAGGCGAAATACTGGACATATACCGTTTACGGCCAATAATCGACCGTTTACCGACCGTAGTCTTTACGCTAACTTGTCTAGATAAGTGATGTGATAAAACCTAAGTGCAAGAAGTCAGGGAAGCGGGCCCACCCGTCCTATTGCACGAGGTACACGCAAACGGCGCGTCTGCGGTCTCGAGTGAAGCCAAAACCGCAGCGCTCCGAATGAAGAGAGGGGGATTCCCCGTCATGATGCAAAAGATACAACGTTTCGGCGGTGCAATGTACACGCCTGCAATTCTTTTCGCATTTTCCGGAATCGTCGTCGGCCTGGGTACGTTGTTTACCACCGAGGCGATCTTTGGCGAGATGGCCACAGCGGGTCATCTTTGGTTTGATTGCTGGAATGTGCTGCTCCAGGGTGGTTGGACGCTCTTTAACCAGATGCCGTTGCTGTTTTGCGTAGCGTTGCCAATCTCGCTCGCGAACAAGCAGAACGCTCGCTGCTGCATGGAGGCTTTGGCCATCTACCTTACCTTCAACTACTTTTTAAGCACAATCTTGCGGCAGTGGGGCCCTGTCCTTGGGGTCGACTACTCTGTCGAGGCGGGCAGCGGTACTGGTCTTGCCACTATCGCAAGCATCAAAACGCTTGATATGGGCATCATGGGCGCGCTTATCATTTCTGGTATCGCCACGATGCTTCACAACAAGTACTTCGACACCGAACTCCCTGAGTGGCTGGGCGTGTTCTCGGGCTCCGTGTTCATCTATATGATCGGTTTCTTCGTTATGGTTCCGGTCGCTCTTATCGCCTGCCTGGTGTGGCCGCATGTTCAGGCTGCTATCTCCGCCTTCCAGGGATTCATCCTTTCCGCCGGTACGTTTGGCGTGGGCGTCTTTGCTTTCTTCGAGCGCGTGTTGATCCCTACAGGCCTGCACCACTTTATCTATACGCCGTTCTATTATGACAACGCGGCGGTCAACGGCGGCATCTTTGCTGCTTGGGCCAACATCCTGCCCCAACTGGCTGCCGATCCGAGCATTGCTCTTAAGGATGCCGCACCCTGGGCTGCCTATACCTGCCCTGGTTGGACTAAAGTCTTCGGCTCGCTTGGCGTCGCCATTGCGTTCTATATGACCGCCAAACCCGAGCGCAAGCAGCGCGTCAAGGCTCTGCTGATCCCGGTCACCCTTACCGCTATGCTTTGCGGTATTACCGAGCCGCTTGACTTCACCTTCCTGTTCATCGCGCCTGGCCTGTTCGTCGTCCACTGCGTGCTCGGAGCGCTTGGCTGCATGGCTCAAAACCTCCTTGGCGTCGTGGGCATCTTCGACGGCGGCATCATCTCGATGCTCTCGTGGGACTGGCTGCCCCTTTGGGCCGCACACGGTCTGCAGTACGCCATCTCCATCCTTGTCGGTCTGTGCTTTACCGCTCTTTGGGTCGTGGTCTTCCGTTTCCTGATCGTCAAGTTCGACTTTAAGACCCCCGGTCGCGAGGATGACGATGTTGAGGTCGAGCTCAAGTCCAAGGCCGACTACAAGCAAAAGCAGGGCGGTGCTGCTGGCAAATCGGTCGCCCAGAGTAAAGATGATGAGCGCTTGGTGCTTGCCGAGAACATCCTTGATCTACTCGGTGGCGCGGATAACATCATCGATGTAACTAACTGCGCTACCCGTCTGCGCGTTAACGTCAAGGACAAGAGCGTCGTTGCACCCGAGGCTTCCTTCAAGGCGATCGGTACGCATGGCTTGGTGGTCCAAGGTCAGTCAATCCAGGTCATCATCGGCCTTACCGTCCCGCAGGTTCGCGAGAAGTTCGAGAGTCTTCTGAAGTTCGAGAGTCTTCTGTAAACCATCGTCCATCGAAACAATCGGCCTTGCAGAGCCGGTATGCACCGCAAGGCCGATTCTGGAGATAAAAAACTCCACTTCTAGGTAACAGTTCCAAACCGTACAGGCCGCGTGCGGGGATGGATTGAGCAAGCGGCCAGAATGAGGAGGACATCATGTCCAAGAAAAACTATGCCGTGACCATTGCCGGCGGTGGCTCTACCTTCACTCCGGGCATCGCTCTGATGCTGCTTGAGGAGCGCGACCGCTTCCCGGTCAACAAGGTGACCTTCTACGACAACAACGCCGAGCGCCAGGAGATCGTGGCAAAGGCCTGCGAGATCTACTTCCACGAGAACGCCCCCGAGGTTGAGTTCAACTACACCACCGACCCCGAGACCGCTTTTACCGGTACTGACTTTGTCCTCGCTCACATCCGCGTTGGCCTGTACGCTATGCGTGAGCTCGACGAGAAGATTCCTCTCAAGTACGGCTGCGTTGGTCAAGAGACCTGCGGTGCCGGCGGTATCGCCTACGGCATGCGCTCCATCGGCGGCGTCATCGAGATCCTGGACTACATGGAGAAGTACAGCCCCAACGCCTGGATGCTCAACTACTCCAACCCCGCGGCTATTGTCGCAGAGGCTTGCCGCGTGCTGCGCCCCAACAGCCGCATCATCAACATCTGCGACATGCCGATCGACCTCATGGATAAGATGAGCCGTATGTGCGGCATCAAGGATCGTCGCGAGCTGCAGTACAGCTACTACGGCCTCAACCACTTTGGTTGGTGGAGCAAGATCTACGACAGGGAGGGTAACGACCTCATGCCGCAAATCAAGGAGCACATGGCAAAGAACGGCTACTTGGACGGCATTGAGCACGAGGCCGGTAAGGAGCAGCACGTCGAGGAGAGCTGGATTCACACCTTCGGCAAGGCCAAGGATGTCTATGCTGTCGATCCCGAGACGATTCCCAACACCTACCTCAAGTACTACCTGTACCCGGACTATGTTGTCGAGACGTCTGACCCCAACTATACTCGCGCCAATGAGGTTATGGACGGCCGCGAGAAGAAGGTCTTTGGCGCTTGCCGCGACATCATCGCCAAGGGTACTGCCAAGGACGGCGGCTTTGAGCCCGACGTACACGCCAACTACATCGTCGACCTTGCCTGCGCGCTGGCCGAGAACACGCTCGAGCGCTTCCTGCTGATCGTCCCCAACGATGGTGCTGTGCCCAACTTCGACCCGACGGCCATGGTCGAGGTGCCTTGCATCGTTGGCTCCAACGGCTTTGAGAAGATCTGCCAGGGCCCGATCCCGCAGTTCCAGAAGGGCCTGATGGAGCAGCAGGTTTCCGTTGAGAAGCTCGTTGTCCAGGCTTGGGTCGAGGGCAGCTATCAGAAGCTCTGGCAGGCGCTCACGCTCTCCAAGACCATTCCTTCGGCGAGTGTTGCTAAGCAGATCCTGGACGAGCTCATCGAGGCCAACAAGGATTTCTGGCCTGAGCTTAAGTAAGGACTACTGTCTCGAACCCTCACGCATCTCTGCTTCATTTGCGCCGCCGCGGTGTCCGGATTCGCCCGGATGCTGCGGCGGCGCTATACTTATACGGTTTGAAGTACCTGTACCAAAAGGAGCTGTCGTGTCCCTTTCCATCGGTATCGTGGGCCTGCCCAACGTGGGCAAGTCGACGCTGTTCACCGCGCTTACCAAAAAGACTGGCCTTGCCGCCAACTACCCGTTTGCCACGATCGACCCCAACGTGGGTATCGTCGACGTGCCCGATAGCCGCTTGCAAAAGCTTGCCGACATCGTTAACCCGGGTCGTATTGTGCCGGCGACGGTCGAGTTCGTCGACATCGCAGGTCTGGTGAAGGGCGCTAACGAGGGCGAGGGCCTGGGCAACCAGTTCCTGGCCAACATTCGCGAGACCGACGCCATCTGCGAGGTCGTGCGCTACTTTAAGGACCCCAACGTCATGCGTGAGGTGGGCCGCACCGGCGAGTTCGTCGATCCCGCCGGCGATGCCGACACCATCATGACCGAGCTCATCCTGGCCGACATGGGCACGCTCGAGAAGCAGCTGCCTAAGCTCGAGAAGGAGGCCAAGCGCGACAAGGAGCTCATGCCCAAGTTCGAGGTGGCCAAGCGCCTGCTTGCCTGGCTCAACGAGGGCAAGCGCGCCGCATCCATGGAGATGACCGACGAGGAGCGTGCTGCCGCCAAGGGCCTGTTCCTGCTCACCATGAAGCCCATCCTGTATGTGGCCAACGTGGACGAGGACATGCTCAACGACGATCTGGCGCCCATCGATGGTGTCAAGCCGCTGCCCATCTGCGCCAAGATTGAGGCAGAGCTTTCCGAGCTCGATCCCGAGGACGCCGCCGACTACCTGGAGAGCCTGGGCCTAGAGCAGCCCGGTCTGGACGTGCTCGCGCAGGCGGCCTATAAGCTGCTCGGCCTGCAGTCGTTCTTTACGGCCGGCGAGATGGAGGTCAAGGCCTGGACGGTTCGTCAGGGCGCGACCGCCCCGCAGGCCGCCGGCGTCATCCACACCGATTTTGAACGCGGCTTTATTAAGGCCGAGGTTATTGGCTACGACGACTACATCGAGCTCGGTGGCGAGCAGGGCGCCAAGGCTGCCGGCAAGCTGCGTATTGAGGGCAAAGACTATGTCATGGCCGATGGCGACGTCGTGCACTTCCGCTTTAACGTGTAAGGGCGACGCATATGTTTAAATACGGCAAAAAAGCTGGCTACATGGGTATTGCGCTGCTCGTACTTGCGGTGATTCCGCTGGTGGTCGCAGCGTGCGTTATCCCCAACATTGGTCCCGAGGTGGCAACGAAGTTTAACGCCGCCGGCGAGGTGACGCGCTGGGGCAAGAGCTACGAGTTGCTGGCGCTGCCGGTGCTCAACCTGCTGCTGAGCGTGGCGACATACTTTACGGCGGGACGTCAAGCTAAAAACAATGATGACTCCGCCGCCATGGCGCGCATCGTGTGCGAGCGCTACCTGCGCAACGGCTGCATCACGGGCGTGTTCCTCAACGTGATCAACGTCTACTTTATGTATTCGGCGATTACTGGAACGGGCTTTGGCTTTGGTTTCTAGCTTGTCCTTTTAGGCAACGAGCCTGCACGCATATTCAATGGCTGCTGCGAGGCCGCCGCTCGATCGTGGTTTAAAGACCATATCGGCGGCGGCCTCGTTTTCGTATCCGGCGCCGCGAAGGGCAAGTGCGATACCGGCTTCCAGGAGAAGGGGCAGACCGTGTTGGCTGGTTGCGATTACGGCAGCCTGATTGAGCGAGCAGCTGTGCGCTTGGCATTGGATGGCAAGTTCACCTTGCGCCGGGCAAGGGACCAGAACGGCGGCGACGCGACTTGATAGCAATGCAAATGCTGTGCGCTCATCGGGCGAAAGGCATTCGGCTTCAACGACGACGAGCTTGGGCGGTGCGCTGTTTGTGCCTGTCTCTTATACACATCTCCGAGCCCACGAGACTCCTGAGCATCTC
>CABSNS010000041.1:0-8299 GCA_902479105.1 uncultured Collinsella sp.
GGCCAAGATCGAGGCCGCTGGCGGAAAGGTCGAGCTGCCGTGCTAAATGGTCTTAAGAATGCTTTCCGCATCAAAGAATTGCGCGAAAAGATTCTTTTTACCATAGCTATGCTCGTCGTGTACCGCATTGGTGCGCACGTTCCTGTGCCCGGCATTCCCTTCCAGGGGATGCTGGGCCTTTTCTCGACCGATAACAATTCGGTCGCCGCAGGTGCTATGGCCCTCCTGAATCTTTTCTCTGGCGGCGCGTTGAGCTATGTGTCGGTGTTTTCGCTGGGCATCATGCCTTACATCACCAGCTCGATCATCCTCCAGATGCTCCAGGCCGTCGTGCCTTCCCTGCATGAGCTTGCCCGCGAGGGCGAGGTCGGTCAGACCAAGATTACGCAGTATTCGCGTTACCTCACCCTGGCTCTGGCAATCCTCAACTCCGTGGGTTACCTCTTCCTCTTTAAGAGCTTCGGCATCAGCTTCAATGGCGCCGGCGCTCCCGAGATCATCTTCGACCTCATGATCATCGGCACGCTCACCGCGGGCGCCATGCTGATCATGTGGATTGGTGAGCTCATCACCCAGCGCGGTATCGGCAATGGCATGTCGCTGATCATCTTCGCGAACATCATGGCCGGTCTGCCGCAGGCTATCTTCTCCAGCACCGAGGGCAATGCCGGTGGCATCATCACCATGGTGATCATCTGCGCCATCATTTTGCTGGTTATCCCGCTGATTGTTTTCCTTGAGCGCGGCCAGCGCCGCATCCCGGTCTCCTACGCCAAACGCGTCGTGGGCCGTCGCATGATGGGTGGCCAGACCACCTACCTGCCCATCAAGGTCAACACCGCGGGCGTCGTGCCGATCATCTTTGCCTCGGCGCTGCTGTACTTCCCGGCTCAGATTGCCGTGTTCTTCCCCGGCATCGGCTGGATTCAGGCAGTTGCCTCTGCGCTTTCGACCGGTTGGCTCAACTGGGTGCTTAACGTTGTCCTCATCGTGTTCTTCGCGTACTTCTACACCTCCATGGTGTTCAACCCCGATGACACGGCCGATAACCTTAAGAAGCAGGGCGGCTTTATTCCGGGCGTCCGTCCGGGTAGGGCTACCGCGGCCTACATCAAGAACGCGCTCAACAAGATCACGCTTCCCAGCGCTGTCTTTTTGGCGCTCATCGCCATCGTGCCTTCGATCATCTTCTCCTTCACGGGTAACCATCTGATCCAGGCATTTGGCGGCACGTCCATCCTCATCATGGTCGGCGTCGTGCTCGACACGGTCGATAAGCTCGAAGGCCAGATCAAGATGTATGATTACGATGGATTCTTTAAATAGGCTAGAGGAGGATTGCTCATGAACCTCGTATTGCTCGGAGCTCCGGGTGCCGGTAAGGGCACCGTCGCACAGGAGCTCGTCGCCGAGTTTGGCGTCGCCCATATTTCCACGGGCGACCTGCTGCGTGCTGCCGTCAAGGGTGGCACCGAGCTTGGTATTCAGGCTAAGAAGTACATGGACGCTGGCGAGCTCGTTCCCGACCAGCTCGTGATCGACCTTGTCAAGGAGCGCCTTGCCGCCGATGACGCCCAGCAGGGCTTCATCCTCGACGGCTTCCCGCGCAACACCGCCCAGGCTGTGACGCTCGATTCCGAGCTCTCCGCCATGGGTCGCGAGATCGACTGCGCCCTTCTGGTCGACGTGGCCCCCGAGGTCATCATCGCTCGTCTGTCTTCGCGTCGCACCTGCCGCGCCTGCGGTTACACCGGCACCGCTGCCGATGCTACCTGCCCCAAGTGTGGCGGCGAGATGTATCAGCGCGACGACGACAAGCCCGAGACCATCAAGAACCGTCTCGACGTCTACGAGAAGTCCACGAGCCCGCTCGTCGACTACTACCGTGGCCAGGGTCTGCTCAAGTCGGTCAACGGTGACCAGGCTCGCGAGACCGTGTACGGGGATGTCAAAGAGGCTCTCGGTCTATGATCAAGATTAAGTCTGCAACGCAAATCGAGCAGATGAAGAAGGCAGGAGCGCTATCTAAGATGGCGCTCCGCCACGTTGGAGCCATGGTGCGCCCCGGCGTTTCGACTTTTGAGCTCGATCAGCTCGCGGAGCAGATTATCCGCATGCATGGCGGCACCCCGGCCTTTAAGGGTTACGGCGGGTTCCCGGGAACCATCTGCGCATCGATCAACGATGCCGTGGTTCACGGTATTCCCAACCCCGACATGATCCTGCGCGATGGCGATATCATCTCCATCGATACGGGAGCCGTTGTTGACGGTTGGGTCGGCGATAACGCTTGGACGTTTTTCGTTGGCACCCCCACGCCCGAAGCCAAGGCTTTGTGCGAGGTCACGCGCGATTGCCTTAAGGCTGCCATCGAGCAGGCTGTTCCCGGTAACCATATCGGGGACGTCGGTTATGCCGTTCAGTCCCTCGCCGAGTCTCACGGTTACGGCGTGCTTCGTGATTATGTGGGCCATGGCATTGGCCGCGTGATGCACGAGGACCCCAACGTTCCTAACTATGGAAAGAAGGGGAGGGGCGTTCGCCTCCAGTCCGGCATGGTCATTGCCATCGAGCCGATGGTTACGATGGGTTCCAACCATGTGAGCACGGGGTCCGACGGTTGGATCGTCACGACCAACGACCACCTGCCCGCCGCGCACTACGAGAACACCGTCGCCATTACCAATGACGGTCCGGTGATTCTCACCACGGATGCCCAGGGTTCCTGGTGTTCCTTGCAAGGCGGTGAAATGTAGGGCTTGCGTCAAATGCACGCCTCAACATTTCAAATGTAATAAGTCCCACTTAGTTGTGGAGCCATTACGAAGTTATTACGATGCGTGCATACGTGTTGTAGAATACTCAATCGCTGTCGTTTTCTAGAGAAAGATGATTGCTTGTGAAGAAGGAAGACGCAATTGAGCTCGAGGGTACGGTAAAGGAACCGTTGCCCAACGCCATGTTTAAGGTCGAGCTCGAGAACGGTCATTCGGTTCTGTGCAACATTTCTGGCAAGATCCGAATGAATTACATCCGTATTCTCCCCGGTGACAGGGTTGTCGTGGAGCTTTCCCCGTACGACCTGACCCGCGGCCGCATCACCTATCGCTACAAATAGCGGCACGCATACACGCACTCCATTTCCGACTGCAGGCTTAGCTCAACCTACGGTCGGATTGTGTGTGAAGACCAGCCATAGTTTTAAACGCCTGCGGCTGGGCGAGTAGATAGTAGGGAAGTAGTTTGAGCGCTACCGAAAGGAAGAACGATGAAGGTACGTCCTTCGGTCAAGAAGATGTGCGATAAGTGCAAAATCATTAGGCGCCATGGCAAGGTCCTCGTCATTTGCGAGAACCCCCGTCATAAGCAGCGTCAGGGTTAAGAGAGGAGACTACGTTGGCCCGTATTAATGGTGTCGACCTCCCGCGTGAGAAGCGCGTTGAGATCGGTCTGACCTACATTTACGGCATCGGCCGCACCACTGCGACGAAGATTTGCGTCGAGTGCAACGTTAACGTGGATACGCGCGTTAAGGACCTCACCGAGGATGAGGTTAACGCCATCCGCGATTATATCGACAAGAACCAGATCATGGTTGAGGGCGACCTCCGCCGTGAGCGCAACCAGAACGTCAAGCGCCTTATGGACATCGGCTGCAACCGCGGCCTTCGTCACCGCAAGGGCCTCCCGGTCCGCGGCCAGCGCACCCACACTAACGCTCGTACCCGCAAGGGCCCGAAGCGTCAGATCGGTGCTAAGAAGAAGAAATAAGGAGCGCTAGATAGATGGCTACTGCTAAGAAGAACGTTCGCGCTGCCCGTCTGAAGCGCGCGGACCGTAAGAACATTTCCGTGGGCCAGGCTCACATTCGTTCTACGTTCAACAACACGATCGTTTCGATCACCGATCCCCAGGGCAACGTCATTTCCTGGAAGTCGGCTGGCCAGGTGGGCTTCAAGGGCTCCCGTAAGTCCACGCCGTTCGCTGCTCAGATGGCTGCCGAGGCTGCTGCCAAGCAGGCCATGGAGCACGGTATGAAGAAGGTTTCCGTCTTCGTCAAGGGCCCCGGCTCCGGTCGTGAGACCGCCATCCGCTCCCTCCAGGCTGCTGGCCTCGAGGTCTCGAGCATCCAGGACAAGACCCCCATTCCGCACAACGGCTGCCGCCCCAAGAAGCGTCGCCGCGTGTAACTGAAAGGATCGTATCAATATGGCAATCGACAGGACTCCTGTTCTTAAGCGCTGCCGTCAGCTCGGGATCGATCCCGCTGAGCTCGGTTACAGCAGCAAGAAGGAATCTATCCGTCAGCCCAAGCGCCGTCGCAAGGAATCTGAGTACGGCATGCAGCTGCGCGAGAAGCAGAAGGTCAAGTTCATCTATGGCGTTCTGGAGAAGCAGTTCCACGGCTACTTCAACAAGGCCCGTAAGATGAACGGCGTCACCGGTGAGAACCTCATGATCATCCTTGAGTCTCGCCTCGACAACGTTGTCTTCCGTCTTGGCTTCGCCCGCACCCGCAAAGAGGCTCGTCAGTCCGTCCGTCACGGTCACTTCACCGTGAACGGCAAGCGCGTGGACATCCCGTCCTACCGCGTCAAGGCCGGCGACGTCGTCGCTGTCGGCGAGAAGTTCCGTGACCTCCTCCCCATCAAGGAGGCCCTGATTTCCTCCGAGCGCTTTGAGGTCCCTGGCTGGCTCGAGGTCGATATCGAGAAGCTGTCTGGTAACGTGCTCGCTCTGCCGACGCGTGAGCAGATCAGCGGTGATATCAACGAGCAGCTCATCGTCGAGCTCTACTCTAAGTAGTCCATCCGGGCTGCTGAGGCTGGAGGTAATACATGTCAGAATTCATTAGGCCTCAGGTTCAGGTCGAAGAGATCAACGAGACGTCTGCTCGTGTCTCCGTCGAGCCGCTCGAGCGTGGCTACGGCGATACGCTGGGTAACTCCCTTCGTCGCGTTCTTCTGTCCTCGCTCGAGGGTGCCGCCGTCGAGGCTATTCAGATCGATGGTGCGCAGCACGAGTTCATGACCATCCCTAACATGGTCGAGGATGTCACCGACATCGTCCTGAATGTCAAGGGTCTTGTATTCAGGGCTCTCGGCACGACCGACGAGGCGACCGCCACCATCTCGGTTGACGGCCCCTGCGAGGTCACCGGTGCGGACTTCTTTATTCCGTCCGAGTTTGAGCTGGTCAACCCCGAGCAGCACATCGCTACGCTCACCGAGGGTGGCCATCTCACCATGAGCATGCGCATCGGCTATGGCCGCGGCTATGTTTCTGGCGAGGCCAACAAGCGCGACAACGATCCCATCGGTGTGATCCACGTCGACTCGCTGTACTCGCCGGTTTCCCGTTGCGCCAAGCTCGTTGAGGCTTGCCGTGTCGGTCAGCACACCGACTACGACCGCCTTGTCCTCGAGATCGAGACCAACGGCTCCATCGCCCCGCGCGACGCCGTGGTCCAGGCTGCCAATATCATCAACCAGCATATGGCCGCCTTTATGAACCTTGCCGAGACCCCCGAGGTCGAGGAGGAGGCTTCGATCTTCGCTCCCGAGGTCACCAACGACAACGCCGAGCTGGACAAGCAGATCGAGGATCTGGACCTTTCCGTCCGTTCCTACAACTGCCTTAAGCGCGCCAGCATTCACTCGGTCCGTCAGCTCGTTGAGTTCTCGGAGAACGATCTGCTCAACATCCGTAACTTCGGTGTTAAGTCGATCGAGGAAGTGAAGGACAAGCTTGAGTCCATGGGCCTGAGCCTGAAGGCTTAATGCTTCGCATATTTGAGGAGAAACTAGACCATGCGTCACAACGTTAAGAAGGGCCTGAAGCTCGGCACCGATGCGAGCCACACCAAGGCCATGAAGAAGAGCCTTGCTAAGGCCCTCTTCGAGAACGACCGCATCAAGACCACCGAGACCCGCGCTAAGGCGCTGCGTTCGGTCGTCGATCCGATCATCACCTGGGCCAAGAAGGGCGACCTGCACTCTCGTCGTCTGGCTATCGCCAAGCTCGGCGATAAGCAGCTCGTTGCCGAGATCTTCGACAAGGCTGCCCAGGGTATGTGGCAGGACCGCAACGGCGGTTACACCCGCATCATGAAGCTCGGTAACCGTAAGGGCGACAATGCTCCCATCGTTATCATGGAGCTCGTCACCGAGCCTTGCACGCCTAAGGCCAAGAAGGCTGCTCCGGCCCCCAAGAAGGCTGCTGCTCCCAAGAAGGTCGAGGCTGCCGAGGAGGCTCCTGCTGAGGAGACCGCTGAGTAGACAATCCGTCTGCATAGGCTATATTCGAGGGGTACGTTCGCGTACCCCTCTTTTTTTGTCGAAATGCCATTGCCTGTTTGTTGGGAGCGCCCATGACCGCGCCGTCTGATTTCAATTCGATTCCTGAGCTCGATGCCGCGCTCGTTTTCCGCGTGGCCTACGATGGCTCGTCCTATAGCGGCTTTGCCGAGCAGCCTGGCCAGACGACGGTTGCGGGCGAGCTGCGCCGCGCTATCGAGACGCTCCTGCGCCGTCCGATCGACCTGACGTGCGCAGGGCGCACCGATGCCGGCGTGCATGCGGTGGCGCAGTACATTAGTGTGCCCGTAACGGACGCTGAGCTTGCGTGTACGCGCCGTAGGTGGCTGAGGGCCATGGATGCCCTGCTGCCCAAAGATATCGCCATAAACGAGGTCTACAGGGCCCGTAAAGGCTTTTCTGCACGTTTTGACGCGCGTTCCCGTACGTATACGTACCGTATTGCCGATCGAGATGCGCGCCCCGTGCTGTCCCGCGGTGCCGTGTGGTGGCATCGCTATCCCTTGGATGTTGAGGCTATGTCTGCTGCCTGCCCCGCGCTGCTGGGCGAGCAGGACTTTAAAAGCTTTTGCAAGGTTGCCTCGGCCGTTGGCAAGCCCACGCATCGCTGCGTAATGCGTGCCGAGTTTGGCCATGAGATTGCGTTTGGCGAGGACATCCTGACGTTTACCATCGAGGGCAATGCGTTCCTGCATTCGATGGTCCGTACGATCGTGGGCACGCTTGTCGAGATTGGCATGCATCGCCGTGAACCCGAGTGGATGCGCGAGGTCATCGATGCTTGCGACCGTACCGCTGCGGGCCCCACGGCTCCTGCCTGCGGCCTTACGTTTATGGGCGTGGATTACGATCCCGCCGAGCTCGTCGTGCTCGACTAGGGGAGGGCTCGACGCGTCGTGCGTCGACACCCGTCATCTGTGGGCTGCGCGTGTTCAACATCTGTTCTTGGCGTGCAATACAACCGGTGTCTCATTGCTTTTATTGCTGGGGTGTACCATGAACCACGGTTTGATTCATTGCTGTCGAGAGGATGGATAACTTGGTTCGACGTGGCTCGCATCCGCGACTTTCGGTGATCCTTGTGGTAGAAGGTTCGCCCAGCTATGCGATGCGTGCGCTCGAGAGTATCCAGAACCAAGACCTCTACGATTTGCAGATTGTCGTTGTCTGCCGCGATGCTGCGCCCGGTGTGCGCCATTCGCTTCAAGTTGCTGCCGACAGGGACATCCATATTGATTTGATTGACGTCGAGGACGCGAAGCGCGGTGCTTGTCTTCGTGCCGGTTTTGCTGCCTCGCGTGGCTCTCAAATCATCGCTATGAACGCCGATGAGTGGTTTGCTCCGCAGTCCCTTTCCAAGATGGTCGATATCGCGTGCGATACTGCGGCAGACATAGTGTTTCCCACGGTGTCGCTCGACCGCTATGATGCACATCGAGAGCGCCATTCGCGTGTCTTGGATGCTGCTCATATTTCCATTGATAGCAAATCTTCGATGGTGGCCGGGCTGCCTCAGTTGATTTTAGGCGGCTTGGTTGCTCAAGTCTCTGGCGTGATGTATAGCCGTCCGCTGTTTGAGGCATGCCTGTCGCACGGCAAGGCGTACCGTACGGTTGAGTTCATGGCATATGCGCTCTCGCAGGCACGATGCGTGTCCGGCTGCGGCGATGCTTGTTTCCACGCGGCGGCACCTAAGCTTACAGATGCCTTTGATCCCACCATGTATGCCAAGGTATCCGATGACACCCGAGCGCTCGACGAGCTTGCGGACTCACTCTCGGAAGCAGATAGCGGTGGTCGGCTCAAGCTAGCAAGCCAAAAGTTCTACTTTGCCGGATTGGTCGCCTGCATCGAGAATTTGTGTCTGAGCCCGCATGGGGTGTCGTCAATCGAGCGTTCCGCCCGCATGCGTGATATGCTCGAGGCGCCTCGAACCCGTCAGATGGTCGCCGCGCTCAAGGATAACCATCGGGGGCTCGGTC
>CABSNS010000042.1:0-8296 GCA_902479105.1 uncultured Collinsella sp.
TGTGTATAAGAGACAGGATCAGGCCGGTAAGACCGGACGAAATGTGCACCACGTCGCCGCCAGCAAAGTCGAGCGCGCCGATAATGTCACCGATAAAGGAGCCCTCGCCGCCCCAAACCATGTGGGCAAGCGGCGCATAGACCACAAGCAGCCAAATGCCCAGGAAGGCCGTCATGGCACCAAACTTAACGCGGCCGGCCAGGCTGCCCGTGACGATAGCAGCAGTGATTATGGCAAACGCCATCTGGAAAGCGATGTTGATGACCTGAGGGTAGACGGCACCGTCCGCAGCATTGCCCTCGGCCGCCTGCAGCACCTGGTTGAGCACCGGCAGGCACAGCAGCTGGTCAAGGCCTCCAATAAACGGGCTGGAACCGTCGCCACCGTAGGCCAGCGACCAGCCGGCAACAATCCACAGCACACCGACCAGGCCAATGGCACCAAAGCACATAAGCATGGTGTTGATGACATTTTTGCGCCTAGACAGGCCGCCATAGAAAAACGCCAGACCCGGTGTCATTAAAAACACGAGCATGGTGCAGATGAGCATAAACGTTGTCGATCCCGTATCGTACATTCGCTCCCCCTTGATCGCATGAACGTTGTCGGCGCCCATAATGCGGCCGAGGGGCAACTGGTGTAGACCAGATACGGCGTTGTTAAACGCTGCGTTGTCGAATGGAAACGGTGCCGCAATCTTGGAAACGGCACGGCAACGGATGCGAAACGGACGGGAAATACGCGAGCAAGGGAGCCGTGAGCGCGCCCGTCCCGGCTAGCGCCGAAACAGCTCGTGGGCGCGGTCGCGGAGATTAGTTGCTCGAATGACGCCTTCGTAGCGATTGATGCGCAGGCGCGGGAAGGCGTTAAAGAAGCGTAGGTCGCGGCGGCTGAGCGACACGCTCGGCACCGGACGGCTCATGCGCTTGCCGGCAAGGCGGCGACTGAGCGACGGACGCGGCATGCTCGGCGCGGCATCGGCCACGCGGCGGGCGGCAAGTGCCAGGCCGCGAGCACCATCCGCGATAAACGTCGGCATCGAAGCCTTCTCGCGCAGGGCGTCAAGCGCGGCGTCACCCAGCTCGGCCAGCCACGCGTTAACGGCACGGCTACGGATATGCGTCTGCGCCACCGAGTCAATCGTCGATTCGGGAATGCGCTCGAGCATTGAGTCCGAGGCATCGGCAAGCGACTCGTTGATGCGGTCGGCAAGGTCGGCCCGAACGCGCTCCAGCTGATCGGACAGGCGGCGCCAGCTGGCCAAAGAGCACACCGCGTCGACCATCATCGCGACCGCGACGATAAAGGCGGACAGCCGCACAATCAGCACCGGCAGATGACCAAGCAGCCCCAGCAATGCCGGCTCCACTAAACGGCAAATGCAAAGCGCACCCAGGCCAAACGCGCATGCCCAGTACAGGCAAATGCGTCCGTGCAAGTTAAACGGCAGGTGCGAGTAATCCCAAAAGCGAGCGCCCGTTGTTTTTTCCAACAGCACGCCTACGCTGTACTCAATCACGCTGCATACGAGCGCCGCGGCGACAAACTGGCTCGAGACATCCGGAATCCCGCGCAGCAAAAGCCAGCAGGCAATGCCGCCCGCGCCATAGATGGGGCAGCACGGCCCCAGCAAAAAGCCGCTGTTGGCAAAGCGTCCGTGGTTGAGCATGGCGCAGACCGTCGATTCCCATGCCCAACCGCAAAAACCGTAGAAGGCAAACGAGAGTACCAGCGCCGAGAGCGGGCAGGCGGCAAGCGTCGCGTCGCCAAACGCCATATCGATCGCGGTTTCCACCGTCTACCCTCTCCTCTTTTCACTCGATGCTTTACTCACACTATCGTCCGTCTCGTCCTTGCGCGGCAGGCGGCCGGCGACCGTCTCGCGCAGAGCACACCATTTATCTGCCAGACACACAATCCATGCCTCACGACACGTCGGCGGCACCGGCACCAGCGGAAACATATGGCGCACGATAATATTCCGCTCTCGCGGCGTCAGCTCAAAATCTTCCTCGGCACGCGCCAGGGCAAAAAACGGATGTCGAAATCCGTGCAGTCGATGGCTCGGGTCGGGGTCGTGCCAATCATAGAGAAAGTAGTCGTGCAGCAAGGCCCCGCGCAGCAGCGAGGCACGGTCGATCGAAATGCCAGCACGGCCCAAGTGCTCGGCAAAGGACAGACTTGCCCGTGCCACCGAGGTCACATGTGCATAGACCGTCACGTCGCCATGCTGGATAAACTCGCGCGTCAGGTCCAAGCGGCCCGCCTGGGCGAGCTGGCGGGCGGCATCGTCGACCTCGTGCGCGATTTTCTCGGCACGAACGGCATCGGACATGCTGCCTCCTTCCAGCGGCTCACGGCGGCAAGCCACGGCCTGCACGTATTGAAAAAATCATCATCGAATCTATCAGTATGGCATCGGACAAAACGTTTTGCCCCACCAGTTGTCGAATTACCGCGCCGCCGTCACATATCAAACGCCAAAATGTGCGAGACTGTCTTGTGCAATTGTGTCGGCCGAGGGAGCGCCGGCGCTCGATTCGCATGGAGTAACCCACAACGATGCTGCTTACGCAAACGACAACGCCCGAGGACGTCAAGGCTCTCGACCGCGCCGAGCTTCCGCTGCTCTGCGGCGAGATTCGCCACGCCATCCTCGAAAGCTCCGCCGCTGTCGGCGGACACGTTGCCCCCAACCTGGGCGTCGTTGAGCTTACGGTTGCGCTTCATCGCGTGTTTAACTCCCCTATCGACAAGATTGTCTTTGACGTTTCGCACCAGACCTACGCCCACAAGGCGCTGACCGGGCGCGCGTATACCTATATCGATCCGGAACGTTTTGGCGAGGCTTCTGGCTTTGCCAATCCCGACGAGTCCGAGCATGACCTGTTTGCCATGGGGCACACCTCGACCTCGGTGAGCCTGGGCTGCGGTCTGGCGCACGCTCGTGACCTGGCGGGCGATGCGTACAACGTCATCACCATCATTGGCGACGGCTCGCTTTCGGGCGGCCTGGCGTTTGAGGGCTTCAACAATGCCGCCGATCTCGACAGCAACCTGATCATCATCGTCAACGATAACGACCAGTCCATCGCCGAAAACCACGGTGGCCTGTATCGCAATCTGGCCGAGCTTCGCGCCAGCAACGGCACCTGTGAGCGCAACGTTTTCCGCGCGATGGGGCTCGACTACCGCTATCTGGACGCCGGTAACGATGTGTTGGCCCTCGTCGACGCGCTGCAGGAGCTGCACGATATCGATCATCCCATCGTGCTGCACGTCTCCACCGCCAAGGGCAAGGGCTTTGAGCCGGCCCAGAGCGACCCCGAGCGCTGGCACCACGTGGGTCCGTTTGACATGGCAACTGGGCGCAAGCTCTGCCCGGGTCACCCGAGCGAGCCCGCACCGCGCACCTATGCCGATATTACGGGCGAGGCCCTGAGCGCTGCCATCGAGCGCGATCCGCAGGTTGTGGGCATCACGGCTGCCACGCCCTACATCATGGGCTTTACACCCGAGCTTCGCGCCGCGGCAGGCAAGCAGTTTGTCGACGTGGGCATTGCCGAGGAACACGCCGTGACCTTTGCCACCGCGCTTGCGCGCTCGGGCGCCAAGCCAGTCTTTGGTGTGTACGGCACGTTTTTGCAGCGCGCCTACGACGAGCTGTGGCACGACCTATGCCTCAACGACGCCCCCGCAACCATTTTGGTGTTTGGTGCGTCAATCTTTGGCACCACGTCCGAGACGCATCTTTCGTTCTTTGATATTTCCATGCTGGGCGGTCTTCCCAACATGCACTACTTGGCGCCGGCCTGCATGGAGGAATATCTGTCCATGCTGAGCTGGTCGCTCGACCACCGCGAGCATCCCGTGGCAATCCGCGTACCGGGCATCGGCCTGGTAAGCCACCCCGACCTTGCGCCCGCCGAAGACACCGACTACAGCGCCGTTCGCTACAACGTGGTGCGTCAGGGCCGCGACGTTGCCGTGCTCGCGCTTGGCGATTTCTTTGAGCTGGGTGAGCGCGTGGCAAACCGTCTGACTGCCGAGTACGGCATCGAGGCCACGCTCGTCAACCCGCGCTTTGCAACCGAGCTCGACCGCGAGTTCCTCGACAGTCTTGCCGCCGAGCATCGCGTTGTCGTCACCCTCGAGGACGGCATCTTGGACGGCGGCTGGGGCGAGCGCGTGGCATGCTATCTGGCATGCACGCCGTTGCGCACGCGCACCTTTGGCATCGCCAAGGGCTTTCCCGACCGCTACGATCCCAACGAACTGCTCGCGCAGAACGGCATGACGGTCGAGAACATGGCCGCCGAAGCCGTAAGGCTACTGAACGAGTAAGAAAACCTCCGCAAGAGAAGCACCCCTGCGGAGGTTTTTATTTTCGCGACGCGATTATCTCAATCTGTAACATCTAGGGTCCGAATTTCCGTCTAACTGTTACAGATCGAGATAAGACGTCGTAGTCCCAGACCTTTGTCTCAATCTGTAACAGATAGGGACCTTTTGACCGTCCAGATGTTACAGATTGAGACATTCGAATCCCCCTAAGGAGATAATCTCGATCTGTAACAGTTGGAGCCCATTTCCTCGTCTACCTGTTACAGATCGAGACAAAACAGCAAGGCATGCCGCTGCATCGGTCAGAACCACCACAAAGGTGCCTGTCCATTTTTGGTAGGTAGAATTACCCATAAGGTAAGTATGTTTCTGAGTTATTTCGTGTTGACCCATTTGAGCGCGATAGGGTATAACTCTACTCAACCGCTAGGGATTTTATTGAGAAAGGTGTTCTACCATGAGCAAGAACCTCTCCCAGCAGGTCGTTCTCGACCGCCGCGGCTTCGTTGCCGCCACCTTCGCAACCGTCGCCGGCCTTGGTCTTGCCGGCTGCTCCGACACCAGCGCCGAGGCCGACAAGGGTTCCGCCGCCGGCTCTTCCAAGAGCTCCGAGGATACCGAGGCTTCCACCACGCTCGACGCCAAGGCATTCGACAAGCTCGTCGGCAACGGCCCCAAGGCCGATGACGACGCCATCGCCGCCAGCACCTGGGCTACGGCCGTCAAGGACGCCGGCGTCTTTAAGATCGGTGGCGTTCAGACCTCTACGCTCTTCTCCCTCCTCAACGAGAAAGACGGTCAAACCCGCGGCTTCGACGCCGGTATCGCACAGCTCCTGTCCAACTACATCCTGGGCGAGAACAAGGTCGAGATCACCCAGGTGACCTCGGACACACGCGAGTCCGTCTTGCAGAACGGCCAGGTCGACGCCGTCTTTGCCACCTACACCATCACTGACGAGCGCAAGAAGCTTGTCTCCTTTGCGGGTCCCTATTACTACACGCAGCAGGCCATCCTGGTGCTCGCCGATAACGACGACATCAAGAGCGTCGACGACCTGGCCGACAAGAGCGTCGCCGTCCAGTCCGGCTCCAACGGCCCCGCCATCCTGGAGGAGCTCGCTCCCAAGGCCAGCCAGCAGGAGTTCAAGACCGACGAGGAGGCCCGCCAGGCACTCCAGCAGGGCCGCGTTGACGCCTACGTCATCGATAACAACATGCAGCAGAGCGCCCTGGTCCGCGAGCCTGGTAAGTACAAGATCGCCGGCAAGCCCTTCGGCAGCAAGGAGCCCTACGGCATCGGCCTGCCGCTCGATTCCGACGGCGTCGCCTTTGTCAACGACTTCCTTAAGAAGATCGAGGACGACGGCACCTGGACCAAGCTGTGGCAGATCTGCATCGGCGACCGTACGGGCGACACCAATGTTCCCGAGCTGCCCGAGATCGGCGCCTAGGCAGCGAGCCTGGTAACGGCCGCAACGAAACCATACGGAAACGCATGATGCGCTTTATTGCGGTAAACTGTTTCCTCACTGAGTTGTCGGGGCTTCCGTACACACGGGAGCCCCTTTCCTTATCGCCGGGAGGTCCGCATGAGTCTCTCCGAACTCTGGTCGCTCTATGGCCAGAACTATATCGACGCGCTGCTAGCAACCTGGGGCATGACGCTTGAGTCGTTTGCCATCGCCATGGTACTGGCCGTCGCCGTCACCGTGATGCGCGTGTCGCCGCTCAAGCCACTGCGCGTCTTTGGCGACCTGTATGTCCAGGTCTTCCGTAACATCCCCGGCATCGCGCTGCTCATCATCGTCGTCTATGCGCTGCCGCCGCTCAAGGTCGTTCTGCCCTACCGCACCTGCGTTATCGTCGCCACGGTCCTTTTGGGCTCGGCCTTTGGCTCCGAAAACTTTATGAGCGGCATCAACACCGTCGGCGTCGGCCAGGTGGAAGCCGCCCGCTCGCTCGGCATGAGCTTTAACCGCATCCTCGCCAAAATCGTAATTCCGCAGGCACTGCGCTCAAGCGTATTGCCCATGACGAACCTCTTTATCGCCGTCATGCTCACTACTGCCTTGGGCAGCCAGGTGCCGCTTAAGCCGCAAGAGCTTACCGGCGTGGTGAGCTACATCAACACGCGCTCGCTCGGCGGCGTCGCCGCGTTCTTTATCTCGGCGCTCGGCTACCTGGGCACGGCCTTTGTGGTGAGCCACATTGGCAACTACATCGATAAGAAGGTGAGGATCCTCCGATGAGCAAGCACTCCTCCCCTGCGCTTACCATGCGCGATGCGCTCTACGAGGCTCCCGGCCCCAAGATGCGCGCCAAGATTCGCATCGGCACCGCCATCTCACTCGTCGCCGTCGCCGCGCTCGTCGCCCTGGTACTGCAGCGCTTTTATGTGACCGGCCAACTTTCGGTCCACTATTGGTATTTCTTTACGCACCTCACCACCTGGAAGTTCTTGCTTACCGGCTTTGAGGGCACCGTTAAAGTCGCGCTCACCGCCGGCGCCATCGCGCTGGTGCTGGGCCTCGCTCTCATGCTCGGCCGCACGAGCGACATCAAGCCGCTGCAGCTGGTTTGCCGCGTGCTCACTGATTTCTTCCGCGGCGTGCCGAGCCTGCTGTTCATCTACTTCTTCTTTTTGGTGCTGCCCCAGTACAAGATCGCGCTGCCGTCGTTTTGGATGCTCACGCTTCCCGTTGCGCTCGCTGCAGCCGGCGTACTTGCCGAGATTTTCCGCGCCGGCGTCAATGCCGTGCCGCGCGGCCAGGTCGAAGCCGCCCAGGCACTCGGTCTCTCCAAAGCTAAAATCACCTTTAAAATCGTGTTGCCGCAGGCCATTCGGTTTATCATTCCGTCGTTGATTTCGCAGCTTGTGGTCGTAGTCAAAGACACCACCGTCGCCTATGTGGTGAGCTACCCCGACCTCATGCAAAACGCCCGCGTGCTCATTACCAACTACGACGCCCTCGTGTCGGTCTACCTGGTTATCGCGGTCATCTATATCCTCATCAACGTCGCGATTAACAAGGCTGCTGTCTACGTTTCGCACAAGACCGGCGCGACCATCATCCGCTAACGCTTTACCATTTCGAGTCATAAGGAGCCGAGCACATGGCACAGAGCACCTCTTCCACCGGCAATCAGCCGCTGATCGAGCTCAGACACGTCGATAAGCACTATGGCGATCTGCACGTCCTCAACGACATCAATCTGTCGGTCGACCGCGGCGAGGTCGTCGTCGTGATCGGGCCCTCGGGCTCGGGCAAGTCGACCATGTGCCGCACCATCAACCGCCTGGAAACCATCGACTCGGGCGAAATCCTCATCGAGGGCGAGCCCCTGCCGCAAGAAGGCAAGGATCTTGCCCGCATGCGCGCCGAGCTGGGCATGGTATTTCAACAGTTCAACCTGTTTGCACATATGACCGTACTGCAGAACGTCATGCTGGGGCCGGTCGACGTGCTGGGCGTGTCCAAGGAAGAGGCTCGTGAGCGCGCCATGGACCTGCTGAGCCGCGTGGGCGTGGCCGAGCAGGCCGATAAGGTGCCCGCACAACTCTCGGGCGGCCAGCAGCAGCGCGTGGCCATCGCCCGTTCACTCGCCATGCAGCCCAAGGCCATGCTTTTTGACGAGCCCACAAGCGCCCTCGATCCCGAAATGATCAACGAGGTGCTCGAGGTCATGGTGCGCTTGGCCCAGCAGGGCATGACGATGATCGTCATCACGCACGAGATGAACTTCGCCCGCCGTGTGGCCGACCGCGTCGTGTTTATGGCCGACGGCCAGATCGTGGAAACTGGCACGCCTGACGAGTTCTTCGACCACCCCCAGACCAAGCGCGCCCAGGACTTCCTCAACTCTATCAAGGGTCACTAACCAGACCGCCCGCCCGCCCGCCATGCCCATCCTGTCTCTTATACACATCTGACGCTGCCGACGAATTAGAC
>CABSNS010000043.1:0-8223 GCA_902479105.1 uncultured Collinsella sp.
GAGACAGCATTTGGGGAGATACGTTAGTTCATCCAACGCGTCGAGAGGTCTAAGAGACCCGAAAAAGCCGAATTTCGCTGCCACTAAAAAGGTAACAATACTCATATTTGTTGTTTTTTGACCACAGCTATATGTGAACCCCTATATAGCGACCTCAAGAAGGGCTTCGTCGGTCGTTTTGATCAAGACTGTCCCCAACGACTAGTCATTTAAGAACGTCCCCAACGACTAGGTATGGCTGCTGGACCTAGACGGTTAGGTCCAGCTCGTAGAGGAAGCTTTCGCGCGGCATGTCGTGACGGCGCTCTTCGCGGTTGGCGCGGTGCGTGGCCGTGCGCTTAAAGCCGTGCAGCTCGTAGAACTTCCACGAGCAGTTGGAGTCGGTGTACAGGTGCGCCCTCGTCGCTCCAAGCGAGGACAGGTGCGAGACGGCGGCATCGAGCAGAACCGTGCCAACGCCCAGGCCATGGACATCGCGATCCACGGCAAGCAGCGTGACCTCGTTGTCGTGCGGCAACGGGCTGCTCTCGAGCAGGCGGTTGTTGGTTCGGATGGTTGCGCGCACAAACGAGAGGTACTCGGCGCAGGCATCGGGCTCCAGCTCACGCATCTGCGATAGCAGCGCGCGTTCGGTATCCATCCAATGTTCCTTAACGGTGGCGCCGGAGCTCTGTCCTGCGCGTGCAAGCGCAATGCCGCGTGCATGGCCGTCGATTACGGCAACCTGCGAAAACGTCGACGACGAAAGGCAATAGGCGAGGTCGCACGCGGCCTCAAGGCGGTTGTACTCATCGTTATCCGAATTGTTATGCCAAAGCTGCTGCAGAATCAGCGCGATGGCGTCGAAGTCTTCGGTATCAAACGGTCGGTAGAGAACCCGCGAGACCATGGTGCCTCTTTCTTTTGCGGATGCATATCGAGCACAGTTCTACCACGCCATTGGCATCTAATTATGGTGCCCCTGTGTTCCATGAACTCACCGTGCCCGGTGCTGTGCCCATCCCCTCCGCTCGCAAACTTTTTCTGCACATGCGCCCGTTGCGGGGTGCATCGATGCGCTCGATGCGCTACATTAAATCAGTATTTTCAATGCCGCTGCGCGAGCGCTGCAGATCGACGTATCACCGACTCACAGAGCACGGCGGCGTACCAGACAGGAGGACTGCATGGGATCTGATGTGAAGATCGCACGCGCGTTGATCTCGGTTACCGATAAAACGGGTGTCGTCGATTTCGCACGGACGCTGGTTGATGACTTTGGCGTCGAGATCATCTCTACGGGCGGCACGGCTCGTGCCATCGAGGACGCGGGCGTTCCCGTAACCCCCATCGAGGAGTTCACGGGCTATCCCGAGATGATGGACGGCCGCGTTAAGACCCTGCACCCCAAGGTTCACGGCGCGCTGCTGGCCCGCCGCGATTCCGAGCAGCACATGCAGGAGGCCGCTGAGCACGGCATTAAGCTGATCGACCTGGTCGTCGTCAACCTGTACGAGTTCGAGAAGACCGTCGCCAACCCCGAGGTCACCTTCGCGGACGCCATCGAGCACATCGACATCGGTGGCCCCTCCATGCTGCGCTCTGCTGCCAAGAACGCCGCGAGCGTTACCGTCATTTCCGACCCTGCCGACTATGATGCCGTCCTGGCCGAGATGCACGAGACCGGTGGCTGCACCACGCTTTCCACCCGTCGTCGCCTGCAGGTGAAGGTCTACCAGACCACCGCCGCCTACGATACGGCTATCTCCCGTTGGCTTGCCGCCCAGGCAAGCGACGTGGCGGACACCTCTGCCAAGCTCGAGATTTCGCTGGAGAAGGTCGACGACCTGCGCTATGGCGAGAATCCTCAGCAGAAGGCTACGGTCTACCGCTTTGCCGAGGGCTGCGAGAATACCGCGAGCTCGCAGTTCCCGCTCGTTGGCTCCGAGCAGATCCAGGGCAAGCCGCTCAGCTACAACAACTATCTGGATGCCGATGCCGCTTGGAACCTGGTCCGCGAGTTCGACGAGCCGGCCTGCGTGATCCTCAAACACCAGAACCCCTGCGGTTCTGCCGTTGCCGAGGACATCGCGGCTGCCTACGACCGCGCCTTCGCCTGCGATCCCAAGAGCGCCTTTGGCGGCATCATCGCCTGCAACCGCGAGGTTCCCTATGAGCTGGTCGAGCACTTTGCCGATCAGAACAAGCAGTTCGTCGAGGTTATCATCGCCCCGAGCTACACTGCCGAGGCGCTCGAGCGCATGGCCAAGCGTCCCAACCTGCGCGTGCTGGCCACCGGCGGCGTGGACCACGGCGCCCAGGTGGAGCTGCGCTCCATTGACGGCGGCGTGCTGGTGCAGGAAGTCGACCACGTGACCGAGGATCCCGCGACCTTTACGTTCCCCACCGACCGCAAGCCCACCGACGCAGAGATGGCCGAGCTCGAGTTTGCCTGGAAGGTCTGCAAGGGCGTTAAGTCCAACGCCATCCTGGTCTCCAAGGGCAAGGCCGGCATTGGCATGGGCCCGGGTCAGCCTAACCGCGTTGACTCCGCACTGCTTGCCTGCGAGCGTGCCGAGGACTTCTGCGAGCGCGAGGGCGTGGAGAAGGGCGGCTTTGCCTGCGCAAGCGACGCATTCTTCCCGTTCCGCGACAACGTCGACGTGCTTGCCGAGCATGGTGTGACCTGCATCATTCAGCCCGGCGGCTCCAAGCGCGACGACGAGAGCATCCAGGCCTGCAACGAACGCAATATCGCTATGGTCTTCACCGGTGCCAGGCATTTCCGTCACTAAGTTTTGCCCCGGGACAAAATAATCTCCGCAAAAGACGGTCGCTCCGTTTGGAGGGCCGTCTTTTTGGTATAAGAGGACGGAATGACTAACACGAAAGGTACAACCATGCCCCAGATTGATGATGCCGAGCTGTTTGGCAATGCCGAGGATCAGCGTGCGTACGAGGATTTCTGCGCCAATCAAGAGGCGGTCGAGAAGTTCACGCTCGACAAGCCCGCGCTCATCTGCCGTTGGCGTATGTCCAACAAAAAGGTGCCCATGCTCAACCGCCACATCCGCGCGCTGTCCGAGCGTCTGGTGCAGGGCGAGCCACTTACCCATAACATGCTCAGTTGGGCCAAGCAGCACGTTGAGTGGTCACTTGCCGAGGGCGACTACACCGCCCGCGACGGCGTGCTCATGCTGGTGATCGACGTTAACGGCAATGCCGCCATGACGGTGGGGGAGTACGAGCCGCTGGCCGACACGTCGGCCAAGGCGCTGCGTGCCCGTTCTGCCGAGGCTCGCTCCGAAGCCGACGAGACCGGCGTGGCGCCCGAGCTGCTCGCCGCCGTCAACAACGGCGAGCTTGCCTTTGTGGCGCCGGCGGACGAGTGCCTGTGCGGCACGGCGGCGCTCATTGAGCAGTTGGCCCAGACCAAGGGCATCCCGGTCACGCGCGTAGACATTCCCGCGCAGCTTAAGGGTGCGCTGTTTCTGGTGAGCGACGAGCACGGTGTGGTTGCCGCCGCCGACTCCGACGCCGCCGAGGCCGACGCCGCCACGGTCGCCTTCTTTGCCGACGGCTACGAAAAGCTCCGTGCCCGCCGCTCCTAACCTCAAGGCGGG
Organism: uncultured Collinsella sp.; assembly: GCA_902479105.1. Lineage (GTDB taxonomy): Bacteria > Actinomycetota > Coriobacteriia > Coriobacteriales > Coriobacteriaceae > Collinsella. Next base: position 3,603 of record CABSNS010000043.1, read on the forward strand.
GTGGGCTTACTGAAGCGAACGAGCGCGTTCGATGGCGTAGGCGAGCGACAGCTGCTCCATCTCCGGGGCGCATTTGTAGCTCAGTCCGGTGAGGGCTGTCACCTTATCGAGGCGATATCGAATCGTGTTCGGGTGCTGGCTCGTCTGCTTGGCGGTTCGCTCGATACGTCGGTCGTTCTCGATGAATGCGGCGAGTGTGGATTCCAGTTCGCTGCCATGCTCGCTGTCGTGCTCGCGTATCGGCGAGAGGATCGCCTCCGAGAACGATCGCATCTCCGGGGTTTCCGCAAAAGGCATCACGGTTCTCAGGATGCCGAGCTGCGCATAGCGGACGGGCCTCTCGGCTCGTTGACAAGATAGGCGCTGTGCGTAAATCGCCTGCGAGATTGCCTGCGCCACCGCCTCGTCTCCAAACAGAATATCGCTGATGCCGAGCCCTTCCGCTCCGCCATCGATACCGCTAGCCTCGATGAGCTCCGTGAGCGCCTGCACGATTCGCTCCACATCGAGCGTCTGCTCCGAGTCGCTTGTCGCTACGAATAACAAACCACCGTCATAGGGTGCCAACATGTTGTGGCATCCGGCGAGGGTCGATTTTGCACAGAGACGTTCGATTTGCAAAAACGTACGCGGGTCGAGGGGCTCTGCAAACGATGCGAACAGGGCGACCGCTTCGTCCAGAAATGACGGGTTGAGACGTCGGATGCGTCGGCAGATGGACTCGGGCGATACGTCTGTCCTCAGGGCATCGATCTCGCGCTGTGCGAAGTCGATGGACGCGAGCTGCTCGATATGCCGTTTGACCTCATAGATGACGCTGTCAAAGAACAGTGAGTCGTCGGTCGTAAGAAAGACCGGGTAGTGCCGCGCGTTGGCGTAGCGGATGGCTTGGTCGGGAATCGGAATGTGCAGGACGTTTTTGATGATGAGGCCGCTCGTTCCCTTGGCGACGAGGTATTTCACGGCTTCGGTGATGAGGTATGGGTCGTCCTTTGCATAGAGGAAGGTGCTGAGGACGATCTCGTCTGAGCTGAAGTTGACGCGCTGGTACTTGTTCTTGAGGCCGGGCATGAGTTCATAATCGAGAATCCCGACGCCGGAGACGGCACGCGAGACGCCATCGCTGCCGGCGATTAGACGGACCGACCCCTCATATTCCCGTGAGAAGTCCGAGATGGTGTATAGCATCAGCATCACCTTGTAAATAACTACAAATAGTACAGGTACAAATAGGATAATCGCACATCCGTATGCCGTTGATTCGAGAAATAGTTTAAATATCTGCTGATAAAACGAAAAATCAGATTGAGAATCGTTGTAGATTCCAACAAGAAATGATCCTTGGCGGCATCGTTACTAAACCGTACAGTGAAGCAACGTAAAGCTTTCGCTGAGAGGAGCGATGATGGGGCAGATGGTGGTGCTATCGGCCGAGGAAGTTTCCAAGGTGCTGACGATCGAGGATGCAATCGCTGCCGTGGAGGAGGCATATCGCCAGAAGGCAACGGGCAAGGGTGTTGCGTGGCCGATGGTATATGAGCAGTTCGAACCCGGCGTGGCCGATATGGATATCCGCTCGGGCGAGTTGGCGGGAAGCGGCCTCTTCGGTCTCAAGCTCACTGCTTGGTTCTCTCAGAATCCCAAAAAGGGGCTGCCCGAGATCTTTGGCACCACGCTGCTGTGCGACAACGCGACGGGCGAGCCGTTGGCGCTGCTCAATGCCTCCGCTGTCACCGGACTTCGCACTGGTGCCGCCGCTGCGCTCGGTGCCAAGTGGCTGGCTCGGGCGGATGCGTCCAAACTGCTTGTTGCGGGTGCCGGCCACATGAGCACCTACATGGTGGCGGGCGTGCTCGCCGCCTGTCCCAAAGTGAGTGAGGTCAAGGTGTGGGAGCCGGTTTCCGATGCCGCGCCCGAGGCCCGCGTCGAGCGCATGCGAGACGAGGTCGCCCATATCTTGGGCGCCTGCGAGCATGCTCGCGAGGCATCCACCTATTCCATCGAGGCGACGGCCGACGGCCAAGGTGCCGCGGCAGAGGCCGACATCATCGTGACGATCACGCCGGCGACCAAGCCCATTATCCCCGATGCATGGGTGCGCCCCGGTACGCATATCTCCTGCGTCGGTGCCGACATGCCCGGCAAGCAGGAGCTCGCCTCGGCGCTTGTCGCCCGTGCCGCTGTTTACGTCGACGACCGCGAGCAATCGGTCGCGTCCGGTGAGCTGGAGATTCCAGTTGCCGAGGGTGCCATCACGCCCGAGGACATCAAAGCGGAGCTCGGCGAAGTCATCGCCGGCGCGGCTACGGGGCGTTCGGATGACGAGCAGGTGACGGTGTTCGATACGTCGGGCATCGCCGTTCAGGACCTTTCGGCATCGAAAATCGCCTACGACCGCGCCGTCGAGGCGGGGCTGGGCACCGTGGTGGAACTGTAAGAAAGTCAAGGAAAGGAAGCGACAATGCAGATCAAGGATTTCGCCGTCGAGCAGTGGATGAACGAGTGGGAGACCAAGTGCACCCACAACGTTGCGGAGACGTGCGTTTACTCCCTCACGCTCGACCAGCTGTTCGAGCTTACGAACACCGATAAGAAGGCGTGGCTCGATAGCCTGTGCTCGCGCCGATTCACCTACGGAGACATCGAGGGGCAGCCCGGCTTTCTCGAGGGGGTCGCGCGTCTCTATAAGACGGTCGAGCCCGGGCATATCGTGCCTACGCACGGCGCGACCGGTGCCAACTCCCTGGTTATTTCCACGCTCGTCGAACCGGGCGATCACGTGGTCTCCGTCAAGCCCACCTACCAGCAGCTTTACTCGATTCCCGAGATGTGCGGTGCGAAGGTCGATATCCTTCAGCTCGACCGTAAGAACGGCTACCACGTTGACGTCGACGCGCTCGATGCCCTGGTGACCGACGATACCAAGCTCATCTGCATCAATAACCCGGACAACCCCACGGGCGCCCTGCTCGACACCGATACGCTCAAGGCGATTGTCGAGGTTGCGCGCAAACATGACGCGTGGCTGCTCTGCGACGAGGTCTACCGCCTGCTTACTCAGACGGATGAGTACTGCGAGTCCGTAATCGACCTGTACGACAAGGCCGTCGTCACCGCATCCATGTCCAAGGTTTGGTCGTTCGCCGGCCTGCGTCTGGGCTGGGCGGTCACCAAGAGTCCGGAGCTCCGTCGCGCGCTGCTCTCGCATCGCGACTACAACCTGATTTCCGCCGGCATATTCAGCGAGTCGGTGGCGGAGCTGATTCTGGGCAACGCTTCCGTGATCCTTGAGCGCAGCCGTCGCATCGTCCGTCAGAACCTTGCTGTTCTGGAGAAGTGGGTCGAGAGCGAGCCGCACCTGTCGTTCGTCAAGCCCGAGGCGGGTACCACCGCGCTCGTGTATTACGACTACGACATCGACTCCAGGACGTTCTGCGTCGACATGATTAAGAAGTCCGGCGCGCTCGTCACCCCGGGCGATTGCTTCGAGGAGCCCAAGAGCATGCGCATCGGCTATGCATACTCCGATAACACCGACGACCTGCAGAAGGGCCTGGACGCCATCTCTGCGTACATGCGTACGCTCGAGTAGAGGCTCGAGGTCGAAGTGATGGGGCCGATCGGTTTAGGACCGAGGGTCCCTCTTTTCTCTTAAGGCTGCCGAACACTTTTGTCACATTAGGTGCCCACGGGGTCGTATCGCTGCGACGCCGTGGGCATAATAGTGTGAAAGGTGCAAGTTACGTGAAATGGGAGGACACATGGCGCTGATCTATGTCGTTGAGGACGACGATCCCATTCGTCGCGAGCTTGCCGATATCCTTGCCCGTGCCGGTTTTGAGGTTGAGACCTGCGAATCGTTTGAGCATGTCTCGCGCGATATTCTCGCCGCCGCGCCCGACCTGGTGCTGCTCGACCTCACGCTTCCCGTCAAGGACGGCCAGCATATCTGCCACGAGGTTCGCCGCGAATCCGAGGTTCCCATCATCGTCCTCACGTCGCGCACGACCGAGATCGACGAGGTCATGGCCATGACGCTCGGCGCGGACGACTTTGTTCCCAAGCCCTATAGCGCCCGTGTGCTCGTGGCGCGCATCAATGCCTTGCTGCGTCGCACCGCGGCGGCGGGCGAGCGCAGCACGCTCGTACACAAGGGACTGGAGCTCGACCTTGCACGCTCCATGGTCACCAACACGCAAACCGGCACCAGTACCGAGCTCACCAAAAACGAGCTGCGTATCCTCTCGCTGCTTCTGAGCCGCGCGGGCAAGATGGTTTCGCGTTCGGCCATCATGCAGGACCTGTGGGACTCCGACGCCTTCGTGGACGACAATACGCTCACCGTTAACATCAACCGCCTGCGCACCACGCTCGAAAAAATCGGCATCAAGGGGTATTTGACCACGCACCGCGGCCAGGGCTATTCGGTCTAGGGGCCGGCTATGTCGTTTGCCAAGTTCTTTAAAGACGCGCTGCTTCCCGTCGCCGTGTGGACGTGCGGCGCGCTGCTGAGCTGCTTTGTGCTGACGGTCGCCGGCGCACCCGTTTCTATCGTGGTCGTGGCGGTCGGCGTGTCCTATATCTGTCTCTTATACACATCTCCGAGCCCACGAGACTCCTG
>CABSNS010000044.1:0-8169 GCA_902479105.1 uncultured Collinsella sp.
CCACAGCGGCACGGAAGACAGGTTGGACTGCGGCTCGTCCATGTGATACTGGATGTCCTCGAGCGCACCGAAGAACTCGTCGGCGGTAATCATCTTGCGAACGTTTTCGACGCCGAGCTTATCGGAAAGATCCTTGGCGTAGTTGGTCTCGTTGAAGTTCTTGTAGTCAAAGCCCACCGAGAAGGTCTTGTCGGGCATGAGGCAAGCGGCGATGTAGCTGGAGTCGACGCCACCGGAGAGGAACGACGCGACCTTGACGTCGGCGATGCGATGGGCCTCGACGCTCTCGTGCACGACCTCGTCCAGCTCATCGACATACTCTTCGAACGGCTTCTCGACGGCAGAGTAATCGCAATCCCAGTAACGCTCGATGTTCATCTTGCCGGTCGGGATATCGACGGTAAAGTAGTGCGCCGGCGGCAGCTTGTAGACACCCTCGAAGAAGGTCTCCTCGGTTGCCGAATACTGCAGCGTCATGTACGGACGCAGAGCCTTTTTGTTGACCGCCTTGTGGAAGTGCGGGTAGTCCAGGAAGCTCTTGATCTCGGAACCAAAGAGCACGCCCGGAGCGCCGTCGCCCGCATCGGCCATGGGATAGTAGTAGAGCGGCTTGATGCCAAAGATGTCGCGGGCGCCAAAAAGCTTGTTCTTCTTTTTGTCCCAGATGACGAAGGCGTACATACCGCGCAGGCGATCGAGAACGGCCTCGCCCCACTCCTCGTAGCCGTGCAGGAGGCTCTCGGTGTCGGCGCCGCAGTGGAACTTGTAGCCCTTGGCCTCGAGCTCGGAACGGAGTTCTTGGAAGTTGTAGATCTCGCCGTTGAAGACAATGACGACGCTACCGTCCTCGTTGGCCATGGGTTGGGCGCCAGCCTCGGTCAGGTCGAGGATCGACAGGCGGCGGAAGCCGAGGGCAACGCGGCCGTCGATAAACTGACCGCCCATGTCGGGACCGCGATGGACGATGCGGTCCATCATCTTGGTGAGCACCTCGGATTGGTTATCCGTCCCACCGACAAAACCGACAAAACCGCACATATACTATCCCCTCTGCTGTTGCTGGGCATCAAATCGAATCAGTAGCTTTTGAGTATACCCGAGGGCGTAAAGAGGGGCGGAATGTTCAGGCAATCTCAACTGAATCAGCTCCGCTGTGACACGCGCCGGTTACCTTTAATGGATATGAGGTGAATGAGGCGATTGTTTTGCTATACTCTCTCCGCACGGGCGATTGGCGCAACGGTTAGCGCAGGTGCTTTACACGCACAAGGCTGGGGGTTCGAATCCCTCATCGCCCACCATTGAATTGGAAACGGTCCTCGAAAGGGGACCGTTTTTGTTTGGGCCCATTTCATGGGATTCGAACCCGCAAGGGTGCGGAGCTGAGGAAACGCGAAGCGTTTTCCAGCGCAGCACGCGAGGAGCGAAGCGACGAAGCGGATGCGGGCGGCGGAGCCGCACGCGGACATCCCTCATCGCCCACCACTGATTTGATAGGCTCCCAGCAATGGGAGCCTTTCTTTTTTGGGCCCAGCGCATGGGATTCGAACCCGCCAGCACGTCTGTCACAAAGGCCGTGGTCAAAAAATGGCAAAAATGAGTACTGCTACTTTGTTTGCAACATATAAATAGACAGTATTTGCTTAAGTTACGCAACATATGTCCATTATAAGGACTAACAGTTAGATCAAAATCGTGCTTTCATCGTCATTTCGACTTGCCATCTGGCCTTATTAGTCCAAAATTGCTGCTACCAAATCGGTAACAGTACTCATATTTGATGTTTTTTGACCAGCAGGTCTCCCTGCCTTAGCAAATCTAAGGCAAAACGGGCTCCAGACCGCTGAATCATGCCGCATAGGACACGCCCACAGTCCGGAACCCGGTCCAAATTGAGTTATTGCGCCGCGTTAGCCCAAGACATCCGACAGGATCTCGATCAGGCTGTCCACGTCGGCTTCCTCGCAGACGAGTGGCGGCAGGAAACGCAGCGTATGGGCACCCGTAGCGTTGATTACGGCACCGGCCCCCAATGCACGGGCCACAACGTCGTGTGCATCACCCGCAGTATCGTCAAGATCGCAGCCGAGCATCAGGCCACGGCCACGCACCTCTACCACATGCGGAAGCTTAGCCAGCGCCTGCTCCATATAGGCGCCCACCTTGGCGGCATGCTCGGCATAATCGCCGCGCACAAGCGCGGAGAGCGTCGCGGCACACGCCGCGATGGCCAAGCAGCTACCGCCGAAGGTCGAACCATGATCGCCGGGCTTAAACACGTCGGCAATCTCCTTCTTTGCCACGACGGCACCCATGGGCACGCCATCGGCAATGCCCTTGGCAAGGCTCATGATGTCGGGCTCCACGCCATAGGTTTGGAATGCAAACGGCTTGCCGGAGCGGAAGATGCCGCACTGGACCTCGTCGGCGATAAGCACGGCACCCACCTCGTGCGCCAAGTCGCGCGCCGTAGCCATAAACTCCTCGGTCATGGGATGCACACCGCTCTCGCCCTGGATCGGCTCGAGCATCACGGCACAAATCTCGCTCTCCAGCTGCTTAAAGATTGCGCGCAGTTCATCTACATCGTTGGGCGTGCAGGCCACAAAGCCACCCGGCAGCGGGCGGAAGCTGTCCTGCAGCCAATCCTGCATGGTGGCGGCAATGGTCTCGAGCGTACGGCCGTGGAAGCCGCCGCGCATGCACACGATGGTGTTGCCGCCATTACCGGCACGCTTGGCGTACAGGCGCGCGAGCTTCATCGAGCCCTCGTTGGCCTCGGCGCCAGAGTTGGCAAAGAAGGTCTCCCAAATCTGCTCATCCGCAGCCGGGGCACCAAGAGCAGCTGCCGTGGTCTCATCGCCGGCGACAATGGCATCGGCAAGCACGCGCGCACCATCTACGTCGTCGTTAGCAAGCTTGGACAGCAGCGTCGCGACCTGTCCGCGCTGCTCGATGTAGAAGTAATTGGAGACATGCATGAGCTTTTTGGTCTGTGCCTCGAGCGCCGAGAGCACAGCCGGGTCGCCATGACCTAGGCTGCACACGCCGATGCCGGCAAGAAAGTCGAGGTACTCACGGCCATCGTCGCCGGTGAGCTTCATGCCGTGACCCTCGACAAACTCGACCGGAGAGCGGCCAAAGGTATGCATAACGTAATGGGATTCGAGCGATTGTTGAGTTGCAAGTGACATGGGATGCCTTTCGTTGGGCGCCGTACGGCGCAGGGCTATGGGTGCAGGAATGGGGCGGCTGCGGGTCAGCTAGACCGTCTGAAGCTTCTCGACCTCGTCAAGGTTTTCGGTCAGACGCGCAGCAAACGTCGAAAGCGGATGCGGATGCGTATCGAACTCGTAAGCCGTCTCGGTGGAATGGATCACGGTGCCGACGCCGGCATCGGTCAGCAGCTCCAGGAGCAGCGAATGCGGCGTGGTACCGTTAATGATGTGGGCACGAAATACGCCGCCGGTAAGCGCATCGACGGCCGCACGCAGCTTAGGAATCATGCCCTTATCGACCTCGCCGCCGTAGAGCATTTCGTTGACCTCGTCGAGCGTTAGGTTGGAGATAAGCGAGTCCTTGTCGCTAAAGTCCTTGTACAGGCCATCGACGTCGGTCAAAAAGATTGCCTTATGCGCGTGGAGCGCCGCGGCAACGGCACCGGCGGCGGTGTCGGCGTTGATGTTGAAGAAACCGCCGTCCTCCCCCGCCGCGACGGTAGCGATGACGGGGATGTACTCGCTATCGAGTAAGCGCTCGATATAGTCGGTGTTGACGTGCGTCACTTTACCCACGCGACCGAGCTCGGGGTCGAGCGGCTCGGCGATGAGCGTGCCGGCATCGCTGCCCGACACGCCCACGGCCAGGTTGCCGTGGTGGTTGAGCGCTGCGACCAGCTCCTGGTTGACCTTACCGCCCAGCACCTCGCGCACGATATCCATGGTGGCAGGCGTGGTCACACGCTGGCCGTTCTTAAACTCGACGGGGATGTCATAGTGGCTGAGCGCCTCGTTGATGGCCTTGCCGCCGCCGTGCACGATGACGGGGCGCATACCGATGATCTTGAGCAAAACGATGTCGCTCATCACGTCGCGGCGCAGCTGCTCATCAACCATGGCGGCTCCGCCATATTTGATAACAACCGTCTTGCCGGTCAGGTTCTTAATCCACGGCAGCGCTTCGAACAGCAGCTGCGCGGTTGCTTCGTTGGATTCGCTCGAACGACAATCGCGTGCGAATTTCATAATCTGCCTCGTCTTTCGTATCGTTATCGCGCCGTGCTCCGCTATCCGCAATCGCGGCAAGATGCGCAGCGTGCCCGGAATCTAGGAACGGTAGTCGCCGTTGATGGAGATGTACTCATGCGTGAGGTCGCAGGTCCACACGGTCGTTGCCGCGTCGCCTGCGCCCAGGTCGGCCGAGACCACGATCTCGGGCGCCTCGAAACGTCGTAGAGCCTCGTCCTCATCAAAGGGAACAGTCAGACCGTCGCGACAGACAGGCATGCCCATCATGTCGATGGAAACGTCTTCCTGATTAAACTTCACGCCGCACTTGCCGAGTGCCATGGCGACGCGGCCCCAGTTGCAGTCGTGGCCGGCGATGCAGGTCTTAACGAGCGGCGAGTTGGCAACGGCGCGAGCGGCGATATCGGCCTCCTCGTCGTTCACGGCGCCGGTAACGTTGACCGTAACAAGCTTGGATGCGCCCTCGCCATCGGCGGCGATATTGCGCGCCAGGCTCTCGCACGCCTCGTGCACGGCAAATGCCAACTCGTCGAAGGCATCGGAGCCCTCGACGATAGGCTCGGCATCTGCGGCAGCGGCGCCGGAGGCAAGCATGATGCAGGTGTCGTTGGTCGAGGTGTCGGAATCGACCGTTACCTTGTTAAAGGTCTGCTTGACGGTCGAGAGTAGCAGGGTATGAAGTGCCGCAGGCTCGACGGGGGCATCGGTGGTGATAACTGCGATCATGGTGGCCATGTTGGGCATAATCATGCCCGAGCCCTTGCACATTCCGCCTACCGTATAGACATTGCCCGCATGACCCGCAGCCTCACTGACGTAGGACACGGCGTACTCCTTGGAGTGCGTGTCGGTCGTCATGATGGCGCGAGCGGCATCGGCTCCACCGTGGGCGGAGAGCGCCTCGTAGGCAGCAGGAATGGCGGTCTCAAACGTGTCGATCGGCAGAATCTGGCCAATCACGCCCGTGGAGGCAACCAGAATCTGTTGGGGCTCGCAGCCGATGACCTGCGATGCGATGCTGCACGTCTCGCGCGCGCATGCAAGGCCGGTCTCACCCGTGGCGGCGTTGGCATTGCCAGAGTTGACCGAAACGCCGGCGATGATTCCGTAGCCCTTGTCGGCACCGCCCAGGTTGGCACGGCTCACCTGCACGGGTGCCGCGCAAAAGCGATTGGTGGTAAACACGCCGGCGCCGGGACAGGGTTTATCGGGCACGACGAGCGCGTAATCCAGACGCTCGGGGTTCTTGCGGAACCCAGCGTGGATGCCTGCAGCCTTAAAACCAGCCGCAGCCGTAACGCCACCCTCGACAGCGCGAATCTTGATATCAAACAGCTCGGTATTCATCGTCTTTATGACTCCTTATGTCAAACAAAAAACGGACATCGGTTGGTGCGCCATGCCAGTCGTAATCATGAGACCAGCTCAAGAGTGGCGCCCCACTCGATGCCCGACTACCAAATCGTTAACAATCGAATGTGCTACACCGGGCACGCCACTGTGGGCAAGCCTCGTCGCTCGTCAAAGCCAAAGACGATATTGGCGCACTGGACTGCTTGGCCCGCAGCGCCCTTGCACAGATTGTCGATGGCGCCCGTCGCCACCAGCACGCCCGCGCGTTTGTTGAGCGTAAGGCCAATCTGGGCGGCGTTGGTGCCGACGACCGAAGCCGTCTTGGGCTGCTGGCCGGCATCGAGCACGCGCACAAAGGTGCGTCCAGCGTAGAACTGCTTGTAATAGTCGACGACATCCTCAAGAGCCAAGGAGTCGATGGCCTGCGGCGTGAGCGGCAGCGTCACCGTGGAGAGCAGGCCGCGCTTGAGCGGTGCCAGATGCGGGGTGAAGACGACGCGATCGGTCAGGCCAAGGATTTGCTCAATCTCGGGCGTGTGGCGATGCTTGCCCACGCCGTAGGCCTCCAAGTTCTCGTCAGCGCTGCAAAAATGCGTACGAGCGTTGCAGGACTTGCCGGCACCCGTCACACCGCTGATGGCATCAACGATCACGGGGCCGCTCTGGGCAACCCAGCCAGCGCGCACGGCGGGCGCGGCGGCAAGGCTCGTTGCGGTGGGATAGCAACCGGCGCAGGCGACCAGCACGGGTTTGCCGTCGGCATGGTCGGATGCGGCGGTCTCCAAGTCCCGGCAGAATAGCTCGGGCAGGCCAAAGGCACGGGTCTTGAGCAGCTCGGGGCTCGTATGCTCGGCGGCATACCACGTCTCAAAGACGGACGCGTCGTTCAGGCGGTAGTCGGCCGAAAGATCAAAGCAGGAGACGCCCGATGCAAGCAGCGCGGGCACCTGTGCCATGGCAGCCGTGTGCGGCACGGCAAGAAAAACCGCATCGCAGCTCTTAAGCTCGGGGGCGTCATGCGTGGTGAAAACCAGATCGCTCACGCCAGCAAAGCTCGGATACACCGCGGACAGCGGCTGGCCGGCATCGGCGTTGGACGTAATGGCAACAAGTTCAAACTCGGGATGGCCGAGCACGAGGCGAATGAGCTCGGCTCCGGCATATCCAGCCGCGCCGACGATTCCAACCTTCAATGACATATCAGACTCCTTGTCTGCGATTTATGCACCGATGCGCATTTCGCAGTGGTCGTTATGAAGTGGGTTGAAACTTTAGCACCAAAAGATGCATGAACACGTAAATGGCTTGCATATTCATGCATTGAAACATTCCCGACACATTCGCTTGAAGGAATTGACAAATGGAGCGGGCCCCGTATTGACCGGCGCTCCTAACGGCACCGGGCGATACGGGGCCCGCCCATGCGAAAACCAAGTTGTTAGGATGAGCCAGCCGGCTAGAGCTCGACCGGCACCCATTCGTCGTGATTGCAGATAAAAGCCTCGGGATCCTCGACGCTAAAGAAGACGAGCGTGGGGTCGTTAGGCCCCTCATAGTGCTCGCCCAGGCGCTCTAGATGCTTCCACCCGGCTTCGCGCATTTCGTCTAAGGCCCGGTCATCCAAGCCGGCACGCCCGCGCAAGATGAGCCAGCCATGGCCCGGCCACCAACTCGTGGCCTCAAAGCGCTGGTTTTGCAGCAGCTCCTGCCACACATCTTTAGTGCGCGCTGTCACAAACCACAGTCTGCCGTCCTGAATCTGCGCAAACGAAAACGGACGCACATGTGGCTGCCCGTCCACGCTCGTCGCCAAATACCATGCCGGCACCGACGTCAGATACTCCAAAACCGTATTCAATCCGTCCATGTGTCCTCCTGGCACTAGCTAATTCAGAACGGGTAGTTAATTTGAGACGCGCTAGAGCTCCAGGCGCTCCTCGCTGCCGTCGATATCGCAGAAGCGCGCGGCAATGTTGCGGACCGAAAAGAAAGCGAGGCGGCCGTCGTTGGCACTATCGTGTTGCTCGCCAATGCCCACCATGTGCTTAAAGCCCGCTTGGCGCACCTTGTCGCTCACAACTGCATCATCCTCGAGCGTGGCCTCACCGGTTAACACGATCCAGCACTCCCCCGGCTTCCAGCCCGATACCTCAAACTTGGGATTCGCACTCAGCTCCGCCCACACATCCTTGTCGCGCGACGTGCAAAACCACAACTTACCGTCATCGACCATGGCAAACGAAAACGGCCTCACGCGAGGCTGATGCCCGTCGGCCACATCGGTCGTGGCCAGATACCACGCCGGAATGCGCCTGAGATATGAACAGGCGCGCTCAAGCTGAGCCGTGCGGTCGTTGTCGGTCATAGGGACCCCTTTCTTGCGCTCGAATCGCGCCTAAACAAGTTGAAGGTTGATGACGATGACACACGCGAGCAGCAGCGCCGTCACCACCGCAGCCAGCGCATCGCTGCGGCCAAATGCAAGCGCATGCAGGCGCGTGCGGCCCTGCTCGCCGTGATAGCAGCGTGCATCCATGGCGGCAGACAGCGTCTCGGCATGGCGGAACAC
>CABSNS010000045.1:0-8164 GCA_902479105.1 uncultured Collinsella sp.
TCATCATGGCGTCATCGACGACGGTCGCGAAGTTGTACGTGGGCGTGCCATCGGAGCGGAAGATGACAAAGTCGTCGAGCTCCTTGGCGTCGAAGGTCACCTCGCCGTGGACGGCGTCGTGGATAACGACGTCGCCGCGGTCCTCGGGCACCTTGATGCGCAGGACGTAGGACTCGCCGGCCTCGATGCGACGGCGGGCCTCCTCGGGATCAAGATCGCGGCAACGGCGCAGATAGCCCTGGAAGGGGTCCTTGCGCTCCTGCGCGGCCTTGCGGTCGGCATCGAGCTGCTCCTTGGTGCAGAAGCAGGGATAGGCCTTGCCCTCGTCCCAAAGCTTCTGGGCGGCCTGCTTGTACAGGTCCAGGCGCTCGGTCTGGGCGTAGGGGCCAAAATCGCCGCCCACCTCGGGACCCTCGTCCCAGTCCAGGCCCAGCCAACGCATGGCGCGCAGGATGATCTGCGTGTTCTCATCGGTGGAGCGGGTGGGGTCGGTGTCGTCGATGCGCAGGATGAACGTGCCGCCGTTTGCGCGGGCGAAAGCCCAGTTATAGATAGCGGTGCGGGCGCCGCCAATGTGCAGCTTGCCCGTCGGTGAGGGTGCAAAGCGGACGCGAACGTCTGATGCCATGGAAATCTCCTCGATTGCAGGATGGATGTCTAACCGCATCAGTATAAAGCATCAAAGCAACCTCCGCACAAAGGGCACCGACCTACTCATTGGGGACAGACTTAAATGACCATTCTTTGGGCTACTCATTGGGGACAGTCTTAAATGACCAGTCGTTGGGCAACCTGTCGGCACTTAGCGAAGGCTGGTCATTTAAGTCTGTCCCCAATGAGTAGGTGCGGAAAGGGTGTGAATGTTTGATTTACGCGCTATGATGTGCCCTTGCATAGAGAGCCCGGCGGAATGGTAACGGTCGCCGGGACACGTTTTTGAAAGGACGATCATGTCAGAAGAACTTCGTTCCATCCCGCCCCAACACGGGTCCTTTGTTTTTACGTCGGAGTCGGTGACCGAAGGTCATCCCGATAAGATCGCTGACCAGATCAGCGATGCCGTCCTCGACGCAATCCTCGCCAAAGAAATAGAGCTGCAGGAGCAGGGCTACATCGCCCCCAACGGCGTGCCTGCCAACGTGGAGAACGTCCGCTGCGCTTGCGAGACCCTCGTGACTACCGGCACCGTCATCGTCGCCGGCGAGATCCGTACCCAAGCCTACGTCGACGTACAGGAAATCGCCCGCGGCGTTATCCGACGCATTGGCTACAACCGTGCCAAGTTCGGTTTTGACTGCGACACCTGCGGCGTTATGAGCCTCATCCACGAGCAGTCGCCCGATATCGCCCAGGGCGTCGACGAGTCCTTCGAGACCCAGACCGGCGCTACCACCGACCCGATCGACCTGATCGGTGCCGGCGACCAGGGCATGATGTTCGGTTATGCCTCCAACGAGACCAAGACCCTCATGCCCATGCCACACTACCTGGCAAGCCGCCTGGCCGAGCGCCTGGCCGCCGTGCGTCACGACGGTACCCTCGCCTATCTGCGTCCCGACGGCAAGACCCAGGTCACCGTGCGCTACGAAGATGGCAAGCCCGTGGAGGTCACGACCATCGTCATCTCCACGCAGCACGCCGCCGAGATCGAGGACATGGGCAAGATCAAGGCCGACCTCATCGAGCACGTCATCACCCCGGTCATGGCCGCCGAGAACATGCCGTGGGACAACGCAGACATCTACGTGAACCCCACCGGTCGCTTTGTCGTGGGCGGCCCCATGGGCGATACGGGCCTCACCGGCCGCAAGATCATCGTCGACACCTACGGCGGCTACGGCCGTCACGGTGGCGGTGCCTTTAGCGGCAAGGACTGCACCAAGGTCGACCGCTCCGCCGCGTATGCCGCGCGCTGGGTCGCCAAGAACGTGGTCGCCGCCGGCCTGGCCGACCGCTGCGAAGTCGAGCTTGCCTACGCCATCGGCGTTTCCAAGCCCCTCTCAATCATGGTCGACACTTTCGGTACCGCACATGTTGCCGAGGACAAGATCGTCGAGGCCGTAGAGAAGACCTTCGACCTGCGCCCGGGTGCAATCATCCGCGACCTGGACCTACGTCGCCCCATCTACGAAAAGACGGCAGCCTACGGTCACTTCGGCCGAGAAGACGCCGACTTCACCTGGGAGAAAACCGACCGAGTCGAAGAACTCAAAGTAGCCTGCGGCCTGTAAGCCAACGGCAAATGCTGCAGTCACATATCGATGCACCAAAAGAAGTACCGGTCCCAACCGGTACTTCTTTTTTATTCAAGACTTTAGTCTGCTGGCCGCGCAGCGGCCAGCTTTAAACCACCCGCTACGCGGGTGGAGACAAGCGGCTTTACAAAGCCACCCCTCCGACCGATATTGACGATTGTTCAGGCCGTCAAGAATTCGAGTCGAAGGGGTGGTCGCCATGGCCCAGAAGGCCTACAGCCTTTCCCACACGAAGTGGATGTGCAAGTACCACATCGTGTTCACGCCGAAGTATAGGCGCAAAGTGATCTACAACCAAATCAGGAGCGACATAGGGGAGATCCTCAGGAAGCTGTGCGAGTACAAGGGGATCGAGATAATCGAGGGGCACCTGATGCCCGACCACGTGCACGTGCTGCTGGCGATCCCGCCGAAGTACAGCGTCGCGAGCGTCATGGGCTACCTGAAGGGGAAGAGCTCGCTGATGATATTCGACAGGCACGCCAACCTCAAGTACAGGTTCGGCAACAGGAAGTTCTGGGCGGAGGGCTACTACGTGTCCACCGTCGGCCTGAACGAGGCGACGATCGCCAAGTACATCAGGGAGCAGGAGTCCCACGACATCGCGCTGGACAAGCTGAGCGTGAGGGAGTACGAGGACCCCTTCAAGAGGGGGTGATCCCGCCGGTTCGACCGGCGCGCCACGGGTCAAGATGCACTAGGCCTGGACGAAGTCCGGGCCCGCGCCTTTAGACGCGAGCCCGGGGCCCGTGGGTTATACCCTAAGAGCAAACCACCCTTTTTAAGGGTGGTTTTGATTTACATATTCGTAACAGAGTCAAAAATATCACCACATACTGCGCCCAACTAAAGAAATTCTTGACCGTTAACCGGAATTAGCCCCAAATCGTGCATAAAATGCGCTACTGTATTGCAAAACGTTGGCCTGTTGTGCATAACCAGCCATAGCAGCGGGCAGCGTTTTGATGGTTCGGATCGGATTGTCTCGACATGTGTCCGACTGAACATTTCTTTGTCCTATCTCATAAGGAGGATGGCATGGCTGATTCTATGTTCCACCAGCCCGTTATGGGTCGTCGCGCCTTCGTTGGCGGTACCCTTGCTGCGAGCTCCATGGCTTTTCTTGCCGCATGCGGCAAGAAGGGCGGCGACGCTTCCGGTTCTGAGTCCGGTTCGACGCTGAACTTCTACATCAACAACCCGGTCTGCATCGACCCCTACAACGTCCAGGAGGACCAGGGCACTCAGGTCGAGTATCAGCTCTTTGACGCTCTGACCTCTTACGACGCCGAGAAGGGCGAGATCGTTCCGCTGGCTTGCGAGTCCTTTGAGTCCAACGACGACGCCACCGAGTTTACCTTCAAGATCAAGAAGGCCAAGTTCCACAACGGTGACGACGTTACCTCCAAGTCCTTCAAGCTCGGTTGGGAGCGTCTGGTCAACACCAAGTCGGCCATCGCTACCGAGTACGGCCCTTCCGAGGTCTCCTATCACCTTTCCATGGTCGAGGGATATGACGACTTGCTTGCCGGTAACGCTACCGAGCTCAGCGGCGTTACATGCCCCGACGATGAGACCCTCGTCGTCAAGCTGTCTTCCGCTTACGCTGACTTCCCCTTCGTCGCCTCTCATCCGGCTCTGGCCCCGGTTCCCGAGTGCGCCGAGTCCGATGTCAAGAGCTTCTATCTTGCCCCGGTCGGTAACGGCCCGTTCATGATGGACGGCAAGTGGGAGGATGGCCAGGAGATTAACGTCAAGAAGTTCGACGATTACTATGGCGACAAGGCCAAGATCGATGGCATCCACTTCCAGGTCATCAAGGACATGGAGACCGCTTACAAGGAGTTCCAGGCCGGTAACCTCGATGTCTGCGACGTTCCCGTCGCTCAGATCGATGCCGCCAAGAAGGATCGCGGCGTGTCCAAGGACGGCTACACCATGGGTGACGGCGAGCGCATGCTGCTCGGCGCCGAGCCTTCCACGTACTATCTGACCTGCAACACCACGGCCGAGCCGTTCAACAACGCCGACCTGCGTAGGGGCATCTCCCTGGCCATCAACCGTGAGGCCATTTGCAAGACCATCTTCAAGGGTACCCGTACCCCTGCCGACGGCATTGTTCCTCCGGGCATCGATGGCTACAAGGAGGGCGCATGGGAGTTCTGCGCCTACGATGTCGACAAGGCTAACGAGTACCTCGACAAGGTTGCTCCCGCTGGCGCTAACGGGGATCGTGGCATTAGCGTGACCCTGTCCTACAACCAGGACGGCGGTCACAAGGAGATCATGGAGTCCATCATCGGCGACCTCGCCAAGGTTGGCGTTACCGCTGTCTCCGATACCCCTGAGTGGTCTGCCCTGCTCGAGCAGTATCAGAACTTTAACTATCAGTTCGGTCGTCTGGGTTGGATTGCCGACTACCCGATCATGGACAACTTCCTGTATCCGCTGTTCCACTCCGACTCCCTCGGTGGCGACAACCGCTCCGGTTACAACAATCCCGAGTTCGACGCCAAGGTCGACGAGGCTCGTACTATTGTTGACGACGAGGAGCGCGTCGCTAAGATGCAGGAGGCCGACGCAATGGTCGCTGCCGACTGCCCGGTCATCCCGATTATGTTCTACACGCACACCATCGCCGGCTCCGATCGCATCAAGCACCTCTATGTCGATCCGCAGAAGCACGCCGATCTGGGTACCGCTGAGCTCGCCTAAGAGTTTGCAGCTTCCGTGAGGGTCAAGTATTTACGTAGACCTCATGGG
This sequence comes from uncultured Collinsella sp., assembly GCA_902479105.1. Taxonomy (GTDB): domain Bacteria; phylum Actinomycetota; class Coriobacteriia; order Coriobacteriales; family Coriobacteriaceae; genus Collinsella. Next base: position 5,019 of record CABSNS010000045.1, read on the forward strand.
AAACATACAGTTCTCCCTAACCTGGGGTAAACTGGCTGATGGTAATTTTGGGATGCCGGTCTGGCGATCGGCATCCCATTTAGGTTAATCCCTAGATAGGGGAGTGGTATGGGTAAGTACATCGTTAAACGTGTGCTTCAGTTCATCCCGGTGTTTTTGGGCGTTACGCTGATTTTGTTCGCCCTCCAGAATATCGTGCCGGGAGATCCGATCAAGCTGATCGGTGGAGACAAGGCTCTGTCCCCCGAGGTGGAGCTTCAGCTTCGCGTCCGCTATCACCTGGTCCAGACGGACGAGGACGGCAACGCGATCCTTGACGAGAACGGCGACCCCGTTCAAACGTCGCTCGTGGACCGTTACTTGTATTACATGAACGGCCTGCTTCATGGCGATCTGGGCAATTCGTATCAGCGCAAGCTGCCGGTTACGGAAATCTTTGCCCAGAAGTATCCGTATACGGTCAAACTTGCCGCGTGCGCCATCGTGCTCGAGGCAATTATGGGTATCGGTGCGGGTATCATTTCGGCGGTAAAGCGTTATTCCTTCTGGGATATTTTGGTAACGCTCACCACGTCGATCCTCGTTGCGGTCCCGGCCTTCTGGCTCGGTATGTTGCTGCAGCTGTTCTTTGGCGTCATCCTCAAGGACGCCACGGGCGGTGCAATCTCCATGCCGATCTCGGGTGCCGGCGGTTCCAGCTCTCAGTATCAGGATTGGATGCACTATGTGCTTCCGACCATTACGCTGGCTTCGGTTTCGACCGCTTATGCTGCGCGCATTATGCGCTCGCAGCTGCTTGACGTCATGAACCAGGATTACATCCGTACGGCAAAGGCCAAGGGTCTCTCCAATCGTGCGATCATCGTCAAGCATGCGCTTAAGAATGCACTCATCCCCGTCGTTACCTATATTGGTGTCGACTTTGGCGGCATGCTTTCGGGCGCCATCCTGACCGAGACGGTCTTTAACTGGCCCGGTATCGGCTATGAGGTCTATCGCGCCATTAGCATGCGTGACTGGCCCATCGTTATGGGCGGCGTTACGCTCATCGTTGTCGTCGTCATGGTGATCAACCTGCTCGTCGACATTAGCTATGCATTCCTCGACCCGCGCATCCGCCTTGGCGGTCCGTCGGATAAGGCCTAAGGGAGGTACGTCTCATGCAGGAAACTGATTCTCAGTCTCAGGAGCAGGCTACCGCCACCAAGGTCGCGTCTGCTCCCGCCAAGTCCCGCACGCTGTGGGGCGACGCTTTTAAGCGTCTTCGTAAGAACAAGCTTGCCGTTATCGGTGTCTGCTGGATCATCATCGTCGTTGTGGTTGCCCTGACCGCAGATCTGTGGGCTAAGCCCTGGCTCGGTTCCCCGACGGCTTCCGACTCGACCACTATGGCCGAGACGTCGCTGTTGGCTCCGTGTGCCGAGCACCCGTTTGGCACCGACGCCCTAGGTCGTGACATTCTCGTCCGCGTTATCTACGGTGCACGTGTTTCGCTTTCCGTCGGTATTATGGCCACTGCGATCTCCACGGTGATTGGTCTGGTCATGGGCGCCCTGGCCGGTTTCTACGGCGGCATCTGGGATACGATCATTATGCGCTGTGCGGATATCTTCCTGGCGTTCCCGTACGTGCTGTTCGTCGTCGCCATGATCGCCGTTATCGGCCGTGGTCTTCAGAACGTCTTTATCGCCATCGGTATTCTCGGCTGGCCTTCGATTGCGCGCGTCTTCCGATCTGCAATCCTGACGGTCAAGGAAAACGACTATGTTGACGCTGCGCGTGCGATGGGTGCATCCGATGCCCGCATCGTCGTGCGTCACATCTTCCCGAACTCCGTCGCCTCCATCGTGGTCTACGCGACCATGAACATTGGTGGCGCCATTCTGACCGAGTCCGCTCTGTCCTTCCTCGGCATGGGCGTTATTCCGCCTACGCCTTCGTGGGGCTCCATGATTCAGGACGGTCAGCAGTATCTTCTGACTGCTCCCTGGATGATGATCATGCCCGGTCTGGCAATTCTCTCGACGGTGCTCGCCTTCACCCTGCTGGGTGACGGTCTGCGCGACGCCCTCGACGTCAAGATGAAGGACGCATAAGGATGAAGAAGAACAAGAACTATGTGGACCTGAAGGACCAGCCGGTTCCCGAGGGCCAGCATCTGCTCGAGGTCGATGACCTTAAGATGTATTTCCACACCGAGGATGGCGTTGTTCGCGCTGTCGACGGTGTCTCCTACACGCTCGATCGCGGCGAGACCCTGGGCGTCGTCGGTGAGTCCGGCTCCGGTAAGTCCGTGACCGCCATGACCATCATGGGTCTTATCTCGATGCCTCCGGGAAAGATCGAGGGCGGTGACGTTCGCTATCGCGGTCGTTCTATCCTCGAGATGACCGAGGAAGAGATGCAGCATATTCGCGGCAACGATATCGCGATGATCTTCCAGGATCCTATGACCTCCTTGAACCCGGTCTATAAGATCGGCAAGCAGGTGGGCGAGGGTCTTCGTCTGCACCGCGGCTACTCCAAGCAGGAGGCGCTCAAGCGTGCCACCGAGCTTTTGGACCTCGTTGGTATTCCCGAGCCCGAGAAGCGCGTCAATGAGTATCCGCATCAGTTCTCTGGCGGTATGCGTCAGCGCGTCATGATTGCCATGGCTCTTGCCTGCGATCCCGATATTTTGATTGCCGACGAGCCCACGACTGCCCTGGACGTTACCATTCAGGCTCAGATTATTGAGCTTATGCAGGAGATGCAGGAGAAGAACGGCAACGCCATCATCATGATCACCCACGACCTGGGTGTTGTCGCCGATATGGCCGACAAGATTATGGTCATGTACGCCGGCCGTCCCGTCGAGTTCGGTACTGCTGAGGAGATCTTCTACGAGAGCCGCCATCCCTACACCTGGGGTCTTATTCGTTCCATCCCGGAGCAGGCCATTGAGGAGAAGAAGCCGCTTACGCCGATTCACGGCAACCCGCCTTCGCTCATGAACCTGCCCGAGGGCTGCGTCTTCTCTCCCCGCTGCCCCTATGCGACGGACAAGTGCCGCAAGCAGCGCCCCGAGCGCGTTGTCACCGAGTCCGGTCACTATTCTGCGTGCCACTACTCTGGCTGTCTCTTATACACATCTCCGAGCCCACGAG
>CABSNS010000046.1:0-8041 GCA_902479105.1 uncultured Collinsella sp.
CGTGGGCTCGGAGATGTGTATAAGAGACAGGACGAAAAGATCGACCTGGTCGCCGGCACGTCTGCCGAACATATTGCCGCCGGCACGTCCGCCGAGGAGGAGGACGCTCGCCTGGAGGCAAAGATCGCCGCGGATGCAGCTGACGAGAACCTCATGCCCGAGGAACAGGACGAGGACGACGACTCCGACGTGGACGACCACGCTTGCAAGCACAAGAAGACGATGATTGCCGCCTTTGTGGTCGCCGTCGTGATTGCTGCCGTGGTCGGCTTCTTTATCGGCAACGGTGGTTTTGGCGGCAAGGGCGTCGGCTCGGCGACCCTGTCCGAGGACCAGCTCGATTCGACCGTGGCAAGCTATAGCTACAACGGCAAGAAGAGCGACATCACCGCGCGTGAGGCCATCGAGAGCCAGTACAGCCTCGACACCGTCAAGGACGATGACGGCAACTACACCGCTCCGTCTGCCGACGTTATCCTGTCCTACGTGCGCAACCAGATTTTGCTGGACGCTGCCGAGGACGAGGGCATTACCGTCTCTTCCAAGGAAATGAAGCAGTACGCCGAGGATTCCATCGGCACCTCCGACTACAAGACCATGGCCACGCAGTATGGCGTGTCCAAGGATCAGGCCAAGCAGATCGTCCGCCAGTCCGCGACGCTGCAGAAGCTCTACAAGAAGAAGGTGGGCGATAGCTCCGCAAGCATGCCGACCGCCCCGACCGAGCCTGCTGACGGCAACGAGGAGACCGCGAGCAAGGACTACGCCGACTACATCATCAACCTTGCCGGCGATGAGTGGGATAGCTCAAAGGGCACTTGGAAGGATGCCGACAGCACCTATGCCAAGGCCTTTGCCGATGATGCCTTTACGGCCGATAGCGCCACCTATAAGCAGGCCATGACCGCCTACTACACTGCCTACCAGCAGTACTCCTCGCAGGCTTCGAGCGCCAGCTCCAAGTGGACCGAGTACGCCAATGGCCTCTACGCCAAGGCCAACATCAGCATCTACGGCCTGTTTGCGTAAGGGCTGCCCGAGCCACCGAGTGCGTAGCCGAAATATCTGAATAAGCCCGCTAGAACGGATGTTGTTCTAGCGGGCTATTTGCGTTTAGGCGCTGGTGGCTAAATTATGCCTATGAATCTTTAAGCCCAAAAAGGTTATCGGCTTCATCGTCAGGCATATATTCCAGCACATCGCCCGGTTGGCAGTCGAGTGCCCGGCATATCGCGTCAAGAGTTGAAAAGCGCACGGCAGAAACCTTGCCCGTCTTGATGCGCGACATATTGACCTGGGAGATGCCCACGCGTTCCGCAAGCTCTTTGGATGAGATCTTGCGTTCGGCAAGCATGCGGTCGAGCCGCAGAATAATCATGGATTCCCCCTAGAGCAACTCGTCATCTTGTTTTTGCAGGATATACCCGTAGCGGAAGATGCTGGCAATCAGGCAAATAATCAGGCCTGCAAAGAGCATAGAAGGCTCGAATAACTGGCCGGCGAACGCATCCGTAAAGCTGCCGCCAAATCCTGAGAGTATCATTCCCGTGATTACGGCACCAAGAAGCCTCACGGCAACGCCGCCGATAAGGAATAAATTTCCTACTCGACGAAGTGTCTGGTTACATTCAAGGTCAAAGGGCCTGCCTTCCTTTTCAATGTTGAAGAAAAACCTGCGCACGCTTATCGCGATGGTAAGCGCGAGACATGTCATCAAGAGGCTCCCTATGGCAGTGTGACCATCGTGTGCAACGAGCATAAGTGGGGCCTGCGCATCGGTACCGACGATAGCAAGGCATGGCCCTTCGCCGGCTTGAAGTTCTACGGATTGGAGACACGACCCTTGGGAGAGGCCAGGCAATATGAGTAGAAGGTCAATCGCAATGACTGCGAGGAGTCCCAGAGCGAGCGCGGTGGTAATGCAGATCGTGGCCCATTTGCAGATACGAGCGAGCTTCCTCAGTTCGGCTATCGTCTGTTCGCGGCTGATGGTTTCATTCGATCTAGATGCGTTTCGATGGACCATAACCCCTCCAATCGGCGTTTTGGATGACACTTGTATCATATCAGAATTAACGATAAACGATAAATAATTACGAATACTGAGTAAGTAATGATTGAAAACGATTAACGTGAGCTATTGGCTCATTTTGGATGCCGGAGTTTGACGCGCGGGGGATGAGGACAAATGTCAAAACTACCAGCGATCGCACAAACGCTTCATCGGGTTTCCCCGATTCATCTGGGAAAACAGCTGCAAACGATTACAAGTAACCGGTGAACGGTCGAAAACTACCGTTCACCGATAATCTCAAAACTGGTTCTAACTGGTATTAAGACAAAAAGACCAATTCACATATCTTCACAATGACCTGCAATTTTTCTTTACGCTATTTTTAGCCGCCCTGCGTTGTTTAGACACAATAAAAGTTCTGATCTTTTTCCAAAGCATTTCGAAACGGTTTCAAAACCGCAGGTAGAAGTATTAACGAGCGGTAAACGGTCGATTTATCACCGTGAGCGGTGCAAAAACGTTTTACCGTATGAATCAACGAAAGCGACCTCTTCTGGGGTGATATAGTGACAACACAACGTCACGTGGTTACTACCAGTTTAGAAACCACTGGTCTTCAAAGAACGCTTTCCAAGAAGCTTTAAGGGCGAGCGCCCGCTGGCTTCCGAAAATCATCGGACTCAGATCGTACACACCTTCGGAAGGGAAATTTGAATGGTTGGCTTTATTCTTACCGGTCATGGACAGTTCGCACCCGGCCTTGCAAGCGCTATCGCTATGGTTGCTGGCGACCAGCCTGCTTTTACCGTCGTTCCTTTTGAGGGCGACCAGGCTGCATCCTACGGTGAGGATCTCCGCGCCGCTATTACCGCTATGCGCGAGGAGTGCGATGGCGTGCTCGTCTTTACCGACCTGCTTGGCGGCACCCCGTTCAACCAGTCGATGATGATTGCCCAGGATGTCGACAACGTCGAGGTTCTGACTGGCACCAACCTTCCCATGGTTATTGAGCTTCTGTTCCTCCGCGGCAATGCCACGCTCGCCGAGCTTGGCGAGCAGGCCGTGACCGTTGGCCAGACGGGCATCACCGCCCAGACGGTCGCATCCGTTGCCGGCTCCGAGGAAGAGGATATCTTCGGCGACGAGGACGGCATCTAATGGCCGATTTCGGAGCCAACGTCCTGAGCTCCTCGGTCGCCCTTTTAGGCCTGCTTGTCATCATGGGCTTGATTTACACCATCTGGTCGCAAATCAACATGAAGAAGAAGCAGAAGTACTTCAAGGAGCTGCACACCGAGCTCAAGCCGGGTCAGGAGGTTCTTTTCGCCGGCGGTATCTACGGAACCGTCAAAGGCATCGAAGACGAGAAGGTCCAGATCAAAGTCCGATCCGGAGCCGTCGTAGATGTTTCGCGTTACGCGATTCAGGAGATCAAGTAACTGTCGTCAGCAAATATCGAAAGGAAGCTGATCAACATGGCAGAACCCAACATTCTTCTTACCCGCATCGATAACCGACTGGTTCATGGTCAGGTTGCCACCCAGTGGAACTCCACTCTGGGCTCCAACCTCATCCTCGTCGCCAACAACGACGTGGCGTCCAACACCATGCGCCAGAACCTCATGAAGATGGCCGCTCCCGCCGGCGTCGCTACGCGTTTCTTCTCCCTGCAGAAGACCATCGACGTCATTGGCAAGGCGAGCCCGCGCCAGAAGATCTTCATCGTGGCCGAAACACCGGAAGACGTGCTTACGCTCGTCAAGGGCGGTGTGCCTATAAAGAAGGTAAACATCGGCAACATGCACATGTCGGAAGGAAAGCGCCAAGTCGCCACCTCCGTCGCAGTTAACGACGAGGATGTCGCTGCGTTTAAAGAGCTGCAGGAATTGGGGGTGGAGTTGGAGATCAGGCGCGTTCCGAGCACGCCTGTTGAGGACACGAGCAAGCTCTTCTCGTAATCCTCGTGATCCACGTTGTCAGGAGTGAAACCCTGACGTTCTGTACGTGATATCCAAAGTGCGTACATTCATTTTGAAAGGAGGAGCAAGATGGAATACTCGATCATCCAGATCGCTCTGGTCTTCGTCGTCACGTTCATCGCGGCAATCGACCAGTTTGACTTCCTCGAGTCTCTCTATCAGCCCATCGTCACCGGCGCCGTCATCGGTCTTATCCTTGGCGACCTCAACACCGGTCTTCTCGTGGGTGGTACCTATCAGCTCATGACGATCGGCAACATGCCGATTGGAGGCGCTCAGCCGCCTAACGCCGTCATCGGCGGCATCATGGCAGCCATTCTCGCTATCGCCACGGGCCTCGAGCCCAACGCGGCAGTCGGCCTCGCCATTCCGTTCGCTCTGCTTGGCCAGCTTGGCGTTACCCTGGTCTTCACGCTTATGTCCCCGCTTATGTCCACGGCCGATAACATGGCTCACAACGCGGACACCAAGGGCATCGAGCGCCTGAACTACTTCGCCATGGCTCTGCTCGGCCTGATCTTCGCTGTCGTCGTCACCCTGTTCTTCATCGCTGGCGCTACCATCGGTCAGACCATCGCTTCTGCCATCCCGACTTGGCTGCAGACCGGTCTGTCCGCTGCAGGCGGCATGATGCGCTTCGTCGGCTTCGCCGTCCTGCTCAAGGTTATGATGAACCGCGATATGTGGGGCTTCTTCCTCATGGGCTTTGGCCTCGCGCTCATCACCGTTGCCAACGATTCGCTGGCAACCCCTGCTCTGCTCATCCTCGCTCTCATCGGCTTCGGCATCGCTTTCTGGGACTTCCAGCAGCAGACCGAGCTGAAGGGTGCAGCTGTTTCTGACGGAGGTGACTTCGAAGATGGCATCTAATGAGTATGTGATCCCGGAGCACTACGAGGATCTCACTCCTGCTCCGCAGCTCGACCAGAAGACCCTCAACAAGATGGCTTGGCGCTCCTGCTTCCTGCAGGCATCGTTCAACTACGAGCGCATGCAGGCCGCTGGCTGGCTTTACTCCATCATCCCCGGTCTGGAGAAGATCCACACCAACAAGAACGACCTCGCGGCTTCCATGAGCCACAACCTGGAGTTCTTCAACACCCACCCGTTCCTCGTCACCTTTGTTATGGGCATCGTGCTTTCGCTCGAGCAGAACAAGGTTGACATCCCCACGATCCGCGCCGTCCGCGTCGCCGCAATGGGCCCGCTCGGTGGTATCGGTGACGCCCTGTTCTGGCTGACGCTCGTGCCTATCACGGCCGGCATCACCTCCAACATGGCCATCAACGGCAACGCCGCTGCACCGATCATCTTCCTGGTGATCTTCAACGTCGTCCAGTTCGCTCTGCGCTTCTGGCTCATGAACTGGTCCTACAAGCTTGGCACCAGCGCTATTGACGCTCTGACCGCCAACATGCAGGCCTTTACGCGTGCCGCTTCCATCATGGGCGTCTTCGTCGTCGGTTGCCTGGTCGTCACCATGGGTGGCACCCAGATCAACCTCCAGATCCCTAACGGCACCACCCGTGGCCTCTCCGCTACTACCGTGATCGTCTCCGAGAAGGAGGCCGAGAACTTCACCGGTATGGAGGGCATCGATACCGAGACCGCTGAGGCCGGTACCATCGCCATGACCGATAAGGACGGCAACGCCCTTACCGCTTCCGATGCCGACGGCAACGCTGTCGAGTGCGGCGTCACCGATCTGGGTAACGGCATGGAGTCCGTGACCTACGGCACCGTTACCGAGGATCCGGTCAACTTCTCTGTTGCCGACACCCTCAACACCATCGTCCCGAAGCTCGTCCCGCTTATGCTTACGCTGCTGCTTTACTACATGTTCGCTAAGCACAGCTGGACCCCGACCAAGGGCATTCTCCTGCTCTTCGTCCTTGGCATCCTGGGCGCTGGCCCGCTTGGTCTCTGGCCGAGCATCTGGTAAGGCTCTAGCTTGAGGGGTGTGTCCCTACGCGGCTCACACCCCGACCCCTTAAGCCATGTGTATGTTAAAAGCCGCGTGCTCGAAAGAGCGCGCGGCTTTTGTTTTCTTAATGATTCGGGTGTGGCAGACAGATAATGCATAACACCCTAGGTAGTTAGCCGAATTCGAGCAAAAGGGAGGATAGGATGGCGATCGGAGCGCGTAAGCAACCGCTGTACGATCAGCTGGTCGATATTCTGACCGAAAAGATTGACCATGAATATCGCGCCGGTGACATGATTCCTTCCGAGCGCGAACTTTCGGAGCGCTATGGTCTCTCGCGCACTACGGTACGCCTGGCTCTGCAGGAACTGGAGCGTTTAGGACTGGTGGTTCGGCAGCACGGTCGCGGTACCTTTGTGACCGACCGTTCGGCAAAAGCAACCAATCTTATGCAGTCCTACAGCTTTACCGAGCAGATGCGCGCGATGGGTCGAGAACCCGAGACCACGATTCTCGAGTTTTGCGAGATGGAGGCCGATAAGAATCTGGCCGAGCATATGGGATTGCGCATCGGTGATCGCATTTTTAAGCTCAAGCGCCTTCGTTCTGCCGACAACATGCCCATGATGGTCGAACGCAGCTATCTACCGGTTCGTCAATTTCTGTCCCTAAAGCGACCGCTGCTGGAGCGTAAGCCGCTTTACGATGTGATTGAGCAAGACTTTCAGCAAAAGATACGCGTGGCCGAAGAGGAGTTCTATGCGAGCATAGCCCGTCCCACCGACGCCCACCTTTTGGGAATTGTCGAGGGCTCGCCTGTGCTCGATTTGGTCAGGACTACGTATAACGAGTCAAACGAGGTTGTGGAGTATACACTCTCGGTTGCTCGTGCCGATCAGTTTAAATACAAGGTTTACCACCAGCGTAGCAACTAGTGTCCGCATCGTTTCCATATGATGATTCTTTGCATTTAACTGGTTACTACCAGATAACCAACCGAAGTGTATAATTGCACGTCAGAGGATTACTTCTAGAGAGAGGTATTAGAAATGTTCGAGAAGAGTGTCGAGGAGCTCACCGAGCTCGGCGCCCAGATCACCACGGCCGAGATTGCTCAGCAGCCCGAGCTTTGGCGTGATACGCTCAACATCTATCGCGAGAACAAGGAGGCCATCGAGGCCTTCCTGGCCGAGGCTCGCGCTATGGGCGAGGGTCGTCTGTCCGTTGTCTTCACCGGTGCCGGTACGTCCGACTACGTTGGCGATACCTGCGCCCCGTACCTGCGTCACGCTGGTAACACTGACCTCTACGACTTTAAGCCCATCGCCACGACCGACATCGTGAGCGCTCCGCGCGACTTCCTGCGCGCCGAGGATCCCACGCTCGTGGTTTCCTTTGCCCGCTCTGGCAACAGCCCCGAGAGCCTTGCCGCCGTTGCCGTTGCCAAGGAGCTCGTCCACAACGTCAAGTTCCTCAACATCACCTGCGCTCCCGAGGGCAAGCTCGCCGTCGAGTCTGCCGATGATCCCAATGCGCTGACGCTGCTCATTCCGCGTGCCAACGACAAGGGCTTCGCCATGACCGGTTCTTATTCCTGCATGACCCTGCTCTCCACCCTTATTTTCGACACTGGCTCTGACGAGCAGAAGGCCGAGTGGGTCGAGACCATCGCCAAGATGGGCGAGGAGGTTATCGCTCGCGAGTCCGAGGTCGCCGATTACCTCGCTGGCGACTTCAACCGCGTGACCTACCTGGGCTCCGGCTCCTTTGGCGGCCTTGCTCAGGAGAGCCAGCTTAAGATTCTCGAGCTTGCTCACGGCCTGGTTGCCACTTCTTACGACACTTCCATGGGCTATCGTCACGGACCCAAGTCCTTCGTCGACGATAAGACGCTCGTCTTTGTGTTCGTCAACAACGACGCCTACACCCGTCAGTACGACATCGACATCCTCAACGAGATCGGTGGCGACAAGATCGCTCAGCACACCGTCGCCGTTCAGCAGGAAGGTGCCACCGTCTATGAGGGTGAGTCCTTCACCTTTAAGGGCTACGAGGCACTTCCCGAGGGTTACCTTGCTCTGCCGTTCGTGATGTTTGCCCAGGCTATCAGCCTGCTCAACTCCG
>CABSNS010000047.1:0-8007 GCA_902479105.1 uncultured Collinsella sp.
AGGCCGTCGTCGACCAGCTCGCTCGCGAGCTCGAGGCCGAGGACGACGCCGCTGCCGCCGACGCCCCGAAGGGAGGCGATGAGTAATGCCTATCGGACCTGCGCGTATGCCGCTCTTCGATCACCTGGGAGAGCTTCGTCGCCGCCTGACCATCGTGGTCGTGTCGGTGTTTGCCGCCGCTATCGTGCTGTATTTCGCCACACCCGTGGTGCTCGACATCCTGAAAGATCCCATCCGCTCCTTTGTGCCGGACGGTAAGTTCTACATCACCACCACGCTCGGCGGTTTTGGCTTGCGCTTCTCGCTGGCCATCAAGATGGCCGTGGTCATGTGCACGCCCATGATCATCTGGCAGATCCTGGCATTTTTCCTGCCGGCGCTTCGCCCCAACGAGCGCAAGTGGGTCGTGCCCACGGTGCTCGCCTCGACGGTGCTGTTCTTCCTGGGCGCCATCTTTTGCTACTTCATCATTATCCCGGCAGGCTTTGAGTGGCTCATCGGCGAAACCTCGGCTGTCGCCACGGCGTGGCCCGATCTGGAGAACTACGTCAACATGGAGCTGCTCTTTATGTTCGGCTTTGGTGTGGCGTTTGAGCTGCCGCTCATCATCTTCTACCTGTCCGTCTTCCACATCGTGTCCTACGCGGCCTTCCGCAGTGCCTGGCGTTATGTATACGTTGGCCTGCTTGTAGGCTCCGCTGTGATTACGCCCGACGGCTCGCCCGTTACGCTGGGCCTCATGTATGGCGCCCTGCTCTCGCTCTACGAGATTTCGCTTGCCATCGCCCGTGTGGTCATTACCGCGCGCGAGGGCAAGGAGGGCTTGTTTGTGAGCCGTCTGGACCTGTTTTCGGACGACGAAGAGGACGACGAGGAGTAAATCGGTATGCACGAGGTTGGCATTGTCAACGGCATACTCGATACAGTGATTCGCGCGGCGCGTGGGGCGGGGGCCTCGCGCGCCGTTTTGGTAACGCTGCGTATCGGGGATATGACCGAGGTCGTGCGCGAGGCGCTCGACTTTGCGTGGGAGACGTTTCGCGACGAGGACCCGCTCACGCGCGGCTGCGAGCTTGCCGTGGAGGAAGTCCATCCACAAAGCGAGTGTCTGGACTGCGGTGAGGTCTTTGAGCACGACCGTTTCCATTGCCGTTGTCCCCAATGTGGCGGCGCCAACGTGCGTCTGTTGCACGGCCGCGAACTCGACATCGCAAGTATCGAAATCGAAACCCCCGGCGATTAGCCCGCTAGCCATCTGGTGATGGGGTATAAAGGGGCCAAATAAAGGAGCGCTAAGTATGGCCGAGAAAACGATTGATATCGCATCGCCGATTCTGTCGCGCAATGAGCGCCTGGCAGATCAGCTGCGTCAGCGATTTAAAGAGACAAACACCTATGTGATCAATGTGCTGTCGAGTCCCGGCTCGGGTAAGACAACCACGATTTTGGGCACCAACGAGCGCCTGCGCGACAAGGCCGGCTTGCGCTGCGCCGTTATCGAGGGCGATATCGCCTCGGATGTCGACGCTATCACCATGAAAGAAGCCGGCATGCCTGCCATCCAGATCAACACGGGCGGCCTGTGCCACCTCGAGGGCAACATGATCATGGAAGCCGTTGACGCGTTCGACCAGGCCGTTGGGCTCGATAACATCGATGTCATCTTTATCGAAAACGTGGGTAACCTGGTCTGCCCAGTCGACTTTGACCTGGGCGAGAACCTGTCCATCATGATTCTTTCGGTGCCCGAGGGCGACGACAAGCCCGTCAAGTACCCGGGCATCTTCCAGCACGCCGGCGCACAGCTGCTCAACAAGGTCGACGTGGCTCCGGCTTTCGATTTTGACATGGATAGGTATACTAAGACACTCGATGACCTCAATCCGCAGGCGCCGCGGTTTGCCGTGAGCGCGCGCAAGGGCGAGGGCATGGATGCCTGGTGCGATTGGCTCATCGGGCAGATTGAGCAAGCAAGGGCGTAAGTCGGCCGCCATACGGGCGGGCGTAGCCGCAGAGATACGAGATAGGAGCCTCTTTTGAAGCTCATCATCGCCGAGAAAAACGACGCCGCGCGTCAGATCGCCGAGCGGCTGTCCACGGGTAAGCCCAAAAAGGACAAGGTGTACAACACCGCCATCTACCGTTTTGAGTGGAAGGGCGAGGAGTGCGTGACAATCGGCCTTGCCGGTCACATCCTTGCGCCCGATTTTTGCGACAGCGTGCTGTTCGATAAAAAGCTGGGCTGGTATTCGGTGACAGAGGACGGCGAGATGCTGCCGGCCGACATGCCCGATGGCCTAGCCCGCCCGCCGTACGACACCAAGCGTAAGCCGTTCCTTGCCGACGGTATTTCCATCAAGGGCTGGAAGCTCGAGAGTCTGCCCTATCTTACCTGGGCGCCCGTCATTAAACTACCGGCTGAGAAGGAGCTCATTCGTTCGCTCAAGAACCTTGCCAAGAAGTCCGACAGCGTCATCATCGCCACGGACTTCGATCGCGAGGGCGAGCTGATCGGTTCGGACGCCCTCAACAAGGTGCGCGAGGTTGCGCCCGACCTGCCGGTCGCCCGCGCCCAGTATTCTTCGTTTACCAAGGCCGAGATCACGCAGGCCTTCGATAATCTCGTCTCGCTCGACCAGAACCTGGCCGACGCCGGCGAGAGCCGTCAGCACATCGACCTCATCTGGGGCGCGGTGCTCACGCGCTACCTAACGCTCGCCAAGTTTGGCGGCTTTGGTAACGTGCGCTCTGCCGGCCGCGTGCAGACGCCGACGCTTGCCCTGGTGGTCGAGCGCGAGCGCGAGCGCATGGCGTTTGTGCCCGAGGATTATTGGCAGATTCGCGGCATGGGTGCCGCTCAGGGTGCTGCCGAGGACGACCGCTTTAAGATTGCGCACAAGACGGCACGCTTTACCGACAAGGATGCTGCCGAGACGGCATACGGCCATGTCGACGGCGTTACGACGGCAACCGTCGCCGCGGTGACCAAGCGTTCGCGCAAGCAGCAGCCGCCCACGCCGTTTGCGACCACCTCGCTGCAGGCTGCCGCCGCGGCCGAGGGCATCTCGCCTGCGCGTACCATGCGCATCGCCGAATCCCTCTACATGGCCGGTCTCATCAGCTACCCGCGTGTCGACAACACCGTGTATCCCGCGACGCTCGATCTGGGCGCCGTGGTGAGCGACCTGGCAAAGATTAACCCGGCGCTGGCACCCGTGTGCAAAAAGGTACTCGCCGGTCCCATGAAGCCCACGCGCGGCAAGGTCGAGACCACCGACCACCCGCCTATCTACCCCACGGGCGAGGGCGATCCGTCCACGCTTGATGGCGGCCAACGCAAACTCTACGATCTTATCGCCCGCCGCTTCCTGGCGACGCTTATGGGTCCCGCGACCATCGAGAACACCAAGCTCGAGCTCGACGTGAACGGTGAGCCGTTCGTGGCTTCGGGCGATGTGCTCGTGACCCCGGGTTTCCGCGAGGCATACCCGTACGGACTCAAGCGCGACGAGCAGATGCCGCCGCTGGAGCAGGGCGATACGGTTGATGTGTTCGACATTAAGCTCGAGGCAAAGCAGACCGAGCCGCCCGCACGCTACAGCCAGGGTAAACTCGTGCAGGAGATGGAGAAGCGCGGCTTGGGCACCAAGTCCACGCGCGCGAGCATCATCGAGCGCCTGTACGCCGTGCGCTACCTCAAAAACGATCCCGTGGAGCCGAGTCAGCTGGGCATCGCCATCATCGATGCGCTGACGCAGTTTGCCCCGCGCATCACGAGCCCCGATATGACCAGCGAGCTCGACGGCGACATGACCCGCGTGGAGCGCGGCGAGGACACCGAAGAGCATGTCGTGACGCACTCGCGCGCGCTGCTGGCCGGCGTGCTCGACGAGCTGCTCAAGCATACGCAGGAGCTGGGCGACGCCATCAGCGACGCCGTCACGGCCGATGCACGCGTGGGCGCCTGTCCCAAGTGCGGCAAGGACCTGGTTATGAAGACTAGCGCCAAGACCCGCGGCAGCTTTATCGGCTGCATGGGATGGCCCGACTGCGACGTGACCTATCCGGTGCCGAGTGGCGTCAAGGTGAGCCCGCTCGAGGGCGAGGCCGCCGTGTGTCCCGAGTGCGGTGCGCCGCGCATTAAGTGTCAGCCGTTCCGCCAGAAAGCCTTCGAGATTTGCGTGAACCCCACATGCCCCACCAACTACGAGCCCGACCTTAAGGTGGGCGAGTGCAAGGTGTGTGCCGAGGCCGGACGCCATGGCGACCTGATCGCGCACAAGAGCGAGAAGAGCGGCAAGCGCTTTATCCGCTGCACCAACTATGACGATTGCGGCGTGAGCTATCCTCTACCGGCGCGCGGTAAGCTCGAGGCGACGGGTGAGACCTGCCCCGAGTGCGGCGCCCCCATCGTGGTGGTCAACACGGCGCGCGGCCCGTGGCGTATCTGCGTCAACATGGACTGTCCGACCAAGGAGAAGAAGCCGGCCCGCGGCCGCAAGACTACGACCAAGGCGAGCACGGCCAAGAAGACGACGGCGGCCAAGAAGACGACGGCTAAGAAAGCAACTGCCGCCAAGAAGACGACCGCGAAGAAGTCGACTACCAAGAAAGCAGCCGCCGACAAGTAACGGCGCAGTCGAAACATTGCCCAAAAAAACGAGCGAGGACCCCGCGATCCTCGCTCGTTTTTTTGACCGGCAGTTAGGGACGTTCCTTTTCTGCCGGCAGTTTAGGAACGTCCCTTACTGCCGGCTCGGGAACGACAGAGCGCTAGTTCACCTCGACAGGCTTGGCGCCGGGATAGCGCTCCTCAAAGTCTAGGCGGTACTTATTGTCATTGGTGCCCGCCACGTTGTCGCGCGACAGCGGCGCCACGATCTCATTCTTGTGGTCCGCAGGCTTGGCGTATTTCAGGCTGATCTCCCAGGCATCACAGATTGCGTCAATGCGGTGATCCAGGTCGTCGTACAGGGCGATGATGTCCTTCCAGGAGCTGTAGTTCTTGGAGCTCGTCGGGACGTCTAGGTCCTCGACGATGTCGTAATACTGCTCGATGGTGTCCTCCGTGCGCTCGGCGACGTCGGCGAGATTTTGACGGGTGGTTCGATCTTCTTCCAGATAGCTGCCGTTGAAGTTCTGCGCGCAGCCACGGACGTAGTTGTCGAGGTCTTCGAGCAAGTCGTAGTATTCGCTCAGTCGGCGGTAGAGATTCTGCTCGGAGAGCGTTGCTTCGCCGCCATCCTCGTCATCATCGTCGTACAGGCTGTTGGGATCGCCGAAAGGCTTTATGTCATCGTCGTCGACGTCATGGTGCAGCTTAGCTACCTCGGCAGTCGTCTGCGTGGCGGCGTTGTCGAAAGGCTTGATCACAAAGAAAACGACCAGGGCGATGATGATCGCCACCAGCACAACGATAACGGCGATAAGCGGCCCGGTGCCGCTCTTTTTGGGAGCGGGGGTCTGTGGCGAAGCGGGCGCGTATGCGGGAGCCGGCTGCTGTTGGGGCGAGCCGCTCGCGACGGGTATGCGCTGCGTGGTCTCGACGGCCGCGGGGCTTGCGGCGGGGTCGGGTCGATAGGCGAGGGGGTCGTCCGCCTTGGCTTGCGGCGTATCGAGGGAACCGGTCTGCTCAAAAGCGGGCTGGCTATCGCTCGCGACTGTTTGCTCAACGGGTGCACCGCACGAGGTGCAGAACTTGGCATTATCTGCAAGAAGCTTGCCGCACGAGGCGCAATACCGAGACATTGCCACTCCTTTCGCCACATTTCAATGCAATACGACGATTATACCCAGCGTCCAAAATTCCCCATCATAAGTTGCGGTGAAATAGGGACTGTTTGGCGGTCTCAGAGCTTCAATCAGTCCCTATTTCACCGCAACTTTGGAAAGGCACCTTTAGCCATTGGGGACGCACCGAGCACTGGGGTATCATGGCTTGGTTGATATATCTGCATTTACGCGCCTTGTAGGAAGGGGCTGCGCCCATGGCTTTTGAGCCCGCTCAACATAGCTTCATTACGCTCGAGGGTGTCGATGGCGCCGGTAAATCTACGCAGGCGCGCCTGCTTGCCCGTGCGCTCGACCTTGCCGGCTACCAGGTTGTGACCCTGCGCGAGCCGGGCGGTACCGCCATCAGCGAAAAGATCCGTGCTCTGCTGCTCGACCCCGCCAATACGGCGATGGGCGACACCTGCGAGTTGTTGCTCTACGAGGCCGCGCGCGCCCAGTTGGTGCACGAGGTCATCGCGCCTGCCCTTGCTGCCGGCAAGGTGGTCCTGTGCGACCGCTTCTACGATTCCACAACTTGCTATCAGGCGTTTGCCGATGGCCTCGATCGCCAGATAGTACGCGATGCCAACAACCTGGCCGTCGCGGGGACGCACCCGGCGCTCACGCTCGTCTATCACATCACGCCCGAGCAGGCGGCGCTGCGCATGGCAGCCCGTGGCGCGGCAGATCGCATGGAGGCTAAGGGCATGGCCTTCCAAGAGCGTGTCTACCAGGGATTTTGCGCCATCGCCGCCGAGGAACCAAACCGCGTAAAGCTCATCGACGCGACCGCGTCCATCGAGGACGTCTTCGCGCGGACGGTCGAGCAGGTTCGCGTCTACGGCCTCGACATTTCCCAGGACGCCGTCACCGCCGCGCTTGCCCAGGAGGCCGAGTAACATGGCCCCCGCTCAGACAAGCCTGCTGGCCAAGCTTGACACCCAAGAGCGCGTGCGCGACTTTTTGACCAATGCCGTCGCCAGCGGTCGCGCATCGCACGCCTACCTGTTTTTGAGCGCGCCCGGCGCGGGCAAGCTCGACGCCGCGTGGGCGCTCGCCCAAGCCTTCCTGTGCGAGCAGGATGGCTGCGGCTCATGCGATAGCTGCGTGCGCGTCGCCCGCCATACGCACCCCGACGTGCACTATTACACGCCCGAGAGCGCCACGGGCTACCTCATCGCCCAGACGCGCGAGCTACTCGACGACGTACCCCTGGCGCCCATCCGCGCCAAGGCCAAGGTCTACATCATTGACCGTGCCGAGCAGCTGCGCGCCAACACCGCCAACGCACTGCTCAAAACACTCGAGGAGCCGCCCGAGGGCGTTATGTTTATCTTGCTGGGCACCTCGGCAGACGTGATGTTGCCCACCATCGTGAGCCGCTGTCAGTGCGTGCCGTTTCGGCTGGTGTCGCCCGCCGTCGCCGCGCAGGCCGTGAGCCGCGCCACCGGTCAGGACCCTGCGCGTTGCCGCATGGCCGTCGCCGTGGCGGGAAGCCCCACGCGTGGCATCGAGTTCCTCAAGAGCGCCGAGCGCCAGGACGCCCGCCGTCAGATGGTTCGCGCCATCGATTCGCTCATCGCCGCCGACGAGGCCGACGTGCTCAGCCGCGCCAAGTCGCTCATTGTCGCCGTCAAGGCACCGCTCGCCGAGGTCAAGTCCACACAGGAAAAGGTGCTCGAGCAAAACGCCGACTACCTGTCGCGTGGAGCATTGAAGCAGCTTGAGGACCGCAACAAGCGCGAACTCAACGCGCGCGAGCGTTCGGGTATCATGGAAGCGCTGGCGAGCGCGCGGACGCTCATGCGCGACGTGCTGCTGACACTTCAGGACGAGGCAGCCGACGTGGTGAACGAAGACGTGCGCGACACGATCGGTCGGCTTGCCGCCGCGACCAATGTTGCGGGTGCCACGCGGGCGCTCGAGGCAGTCGCGACCGCCGAGCGCAACATCGCCAGAAACGTTACTCCCCAGCTGGCCATCGAGGTCATGCTGTTCGATATCAGGAAGGCACTGAAATGCCGTTAGTCGTACCCGTTAAGTTTACCTACGCCTCGCGCGACCTGTGGTTTGACCCGCAGGACCTGGATATCCTCGAGGCAGATTACGCTATTTGCTCCACCGAGCGCGGAACCGAGATCGGCCTGGTCACGGCTGATCCCTTCGAGGTACCGCAAGACGAGATCGGCCAGCCGCTCAAGCCCGTGCTGCGCGTGGCGAGCGACATCGACCTGC
>CABSNS010000048.1:0-7887 GCA_902479105.1 uncultured Collinsella sp.
TATAAGAGACAGGTACGCGATAGGGCGAGCAGGACACATAGTCCACGTCGGCCACGTTGAACAGGTCCTTGATGGACTTGGGGTCGCCGCCGTGCTCACCGCACACGCCAAAGTGCATGTCGGGGTTGGTGGCGCGACCTTTCTCGACGGCCATGCGCACGAGCTCCAGCACCGCCGAGTCGATGGTCTCGAAGGGGTTATCCTTCAAGATCTTCTTGTGCATGTACAGTGGAATGAACTTGGCCTCGGCGTCGTCACGCGAGAAACCGAACGTCGTCTGCGTGAGGTCGTTGGTGCCAAAGCAGAAGAAATCTGCGTGAAGGGCGATCTCGTCGGCGACCATGCAGGCACGAGGCAGCTCGAGCATCGTGCCCACGGGAATGTCGAGCTCGACGCCCTCCTCGGCGGAAACCTCGGCGATCACGCGCTCGATGACCTCGCGGGTCTGGACGTGCTCGGCCGTAATGGAAACGAGCGGGACCATAATCTCGGGACGCGGGTCGACGCCTTCCTTGATAAGGCGGGCGGCAGCCGTTGCCACGGCACGGACCTGCATGAGCGGCAGGTCACCGAAGACGACGGACAGACGCACGCCGCGCAGGCCGAGCATCGGGTTGGACTCGACCATGCCGTCGATGCGACGCAGGCGGGCACGCAGGGCGGCGAGCTCTTCCTCGCTGGCGCCGTCGGCCTCCTTCTTGGTGATGGCGACCTCGAGCTCGCGAGGATTATCCAGGAACTCATGAAGCGGCGGATCGAGCAGGCGAACGACCACCTCGCGACCAGACATGGTCTTGAACATCGCCAAGAAGTCCTCAGTCTGGACCTTGAGCAGATCGGCCAGGGCCTGCTGCTTCACGGCCTCGTCGTCGGACAGGATGAAGCTCTGGATAATGTTCTTGCGATCGCCCAGGAACATATGCTCGGTGCGGCACAGACCGATGGCCTCGGCGCCAAACTCAAGCGCGAGCTCGGCATCCTCGGGGTTGTCGGCGTTGACGCGCACGTGGTTGGCGTGACCGTCGGTCTCGTCCAGGCGGATCTCGTCGGCCCAGGACAGGATGGTGTCCAGGTCGCCGGTGAGCTCGGCCGAAACCAGATCGACGGCGCCGTCGACGACGATGCCCTGGGTGCCGTCGATGGAGATGATGTCGCCCTCATGCAGCACACGGTCGCTGCCCTCGATGCGCACGACCTTCTCAGCCGCGTCGATATGGAAACACTCGACACCGCAGACGCAGGGGGTACCCATGCCACGGGCGATAACGGCGGCGTGACTCGTCTTGCCACCATGGCTCGTCAAGATACCCTCGGCGGCGACCATACCCTTCAGGTCGTCGGGGTTGGTCTCCCAGCGGACCAGAATGACCTTATGGCCCTCGGCAGAACGCGCGACGGCGTCATCGCTCGAGAACACGACCTCGCCCACGGCGGCACCGGGGCTGGCGTTAAGGCCACATGCGAGCGCCTCGTACTTCTTGGAGGAGTCGAACTGCGGGTGCAGGAGCTGGTCGAGCTGCGCGGGGTCGATGCGGCTCACGGCCTCCTCACGGGTGATGAGGCCTTCCTCGACCATCTCGATAGCGATGCGCAGAGCGGCGGTTGCGGTACGCTTGCCCACGCGGGTCTGGAGCATCCAGAGCTTGCCCTGCTCGATGGTGAACTCGATGTCGCACATGTCGCGGTAGTGATCCTCGAGCGTCAGGAAGACACGCTCAAGCTCCTCACCTGCGGACTCGAGGCCCGGGGTGGTCTTGAGGTCGGCGATGGGCTCGGTGTTGCGGATGCCGGCAACGACGTCCTCGCCCTGGGCGTTGACCAGAAAGTCACCGTAGAACTCCTTGGTGCCGTCGGCCGGGTTGCGCGTAAAGGCGACACCGGTCGCCGAGGTCTCGCCCTTATTGCCAAAGGCCATAGCCTGAACGTTGACGGCGGTGCCGAGCTCGTCGGAAATGCCGTGCTGTTTGCGGTAGATGCAGGCGCGCTCGTTCATCCAGCTGCCAAAGACGGCCTGGATAGCAAGGCGCAGCTGGAGTTCCGGATCATGTGGGAAGACAGGCTTGCCGTCGGCGACTTCGAGCTCGGGGTACAGGGCGGCCTCGACGTTCTCAGAGAAAATGCTCTTGAAAGTATCGACGAGCTCCTGCAGATCCTCGGCCGAAAGCTCGGAGTCGACGCGAACGCCGGCGACCAGGCGGGCCTGGGTCAGGGCGTTTTCGAACAAGTCGGCATCGACACCCATGACGACGTTGGAGAACATCTGGATAAAGCGACGATAGCTGTCCCAAGCAAAGCGCGGGTTCTGCGTCTGGGCGATAAGGCCCTGAACGGAGTCGTCGTTGAGGCCCAGGTTGAGGACCGTGTCCATCATGCCGGGCATGGAGAACGGAGCGCCCGAGCGCACCGACACGAGCAGCGGGTCACGGGCGTCGCCGAGCTTCTTGCCGCAGCGGGCCTCGAGGTCGGCCTCGGCGGCAACGATCTCGTCGAGCGCGCCTTCGGGCCAGACGTTGCCGGCACCAGAGTACTCGACGCAGGTCTGGCAGGTAATGGTAAAGCCACCGGGAACCGGCAGGCCGATACGGCTCATCTCGGCAAGATTAGCGCCTTTGCCGCCAAGCACGAAGTTCATGGACTTGTCGCCTTCGGTGACACAAGTGCCCTGGGCATCGGTTCCAAAACGGTAAACCCTCTTGCAATCGCTCACGATACTTCCCCTTCCATGCGCTCTCGCGCACGACCGTGGTAACGAATCGGCCCGCCGGATGCGGGCCGTGAGGGAACTATACGGCGGGTTTTGAGCAGGCTTAAGCAGAGGATGCGCGGTTTGGTAAACGTGCTAAAACTGGCGGTAAACGGTAGGTAAAGGTGGTTACATTATGAAGATACCACTGTAAGAAAGTGCAGGTCAGATGCGATATTATTGCTAAATCGCTTTATCAAAATGCTGCTACTATTAGGCTCGACGGGCGGCGCGGCGGGCACGAGCTTCTTGGATTTCCTCCAAGTGGCTAATGATCTCGGCAGCGCTTTCCTCGATGGCCTTGCCGTCGGTACGCACCACAAAGCAGCCTAGGCGCTTCATGAGGGCACGAGCTTCCTCAAGCTCGCCGCGCACGCTCTCGGGCTCGGCATAGGAGCCGGCAACGGCACGAGCGTAGTCATCGCCCAAGCGGCTATCGCGAATTTCGGAAATCACATCGACGGTCGAAATCAGGCCGAAGAGGCGCATTGGATCAACCTCGTAAATCGACTTCGGCGGCTCCATGCCATGGGCCAACGGAACATTGGCAACCTTGTAACCTTGATAAGCCAGATACATCGACAGCGGCGTCTTGGACGTGCGCGATACGCCCAGCAGCACGATATCGGCACCTGACAGATCGTCGCAACCGCGCCCATCATCGTGCTCAACAAAATACTCCATGGCCTCGATGCGATGGAAATAGCGGTCATCGGTCCTGTGAATCACGCCAGCAACGCCCTTGGGCGGCACACCGATGAGCGACGACAGCACGGCGAGCGTCGGGCCGATCAGGTCGACCGAGCGAATATGCAGCATGCCCAGGTAATCGAGCACGCGGGCGCGAAGCGCCGGATCGACAATGGTGTGGAACACGGCGATATCGCGGTGATCGGCATCGACGCGCGGACCCACAAACGACTTGACCTGCTCCACCGAGTTCACCTTGGGCAGGCGCAAGAGACGAAAAGCCCCTTCATCAAATTGCCCGGACGCCGCAAGCACCACCTCACAAGCGGTATCACCGAGCGAGTCGGAGATAACGATAACGGTGGGACGAGCGGTGACCGGGCAATCCATGCGGGGCTCCTTTTGCGCTTATGCGCAAGCTGGCTTACTTTTTGCGGGCAAGCTCACCGATGTTGGCGATGCCGGAGAAAACGGCCTCGAAGCGGTTGAGCAGCTTAAGGCGATTATCGCGGAGCTGCTCGTCCTTGTCCATGACCATAACCTCGTCGAAGAAACGGTCGATGGGCGCGCGCAGGGCGGCGAGGGCAGCAAATGCGGCCGGGTAATCCTCGGCAGCGAGGGCGGCATCTACAGCGGTCTGAGCGGCCTCGGAGGCATCGGCAAGCGCAAGCTCGACCTCGCCCATCAGGCTGCGGTCGTACTCCACGCCCAGCTCGGGCTTGGAGATATGCGCAGCGCGAGCATAGGCGGTCGCAAGGTTGTCGAACGTCTCGGCGTCGTTCTTGCGGGCCTCGTCGAGGGCGGCGCAGCGGGCGAAGAAGACGGACGGGGCGATGATGTGCACCGCAGAGACGGCGGCAACGGTATCGGCCGGGATCTTTTCGTCGCGGGCCATGCTCACCAGGCGGCCATGGAAGAAGTCACGAATCTGCTGGGCGACCTCGGCGGCGTCGAACTCAATGCCCTGCTCACTGTAGAGCTCGAGGGCGAAGTCGATGAGCGACGTGGGGTCGATCGGCAGGCGGTCGCGCAGGATGTTGATGATGCCGATAGCGGCACGACGCAGCGCGTAGGGGTCCGAAGAGCCGGTCGGGGGCTCGCCGATGGCAAAGATACCGGCGATGGTATCGAGCTTGTCGGCACAGGCCACGATGCAGCCAGCGGTGCCCTCGGGCAGCTCGTCACCGGCAAAGCGAGGACGATAGTGATCGCGAATAGCATGAGCGACCTCGTCGTTCTCCCCCATCGCGGTCGCGTAATAACCGCCCATCACGCCCTGCTGGCTCGTGAACTCGACGACGGCGTTGGATACCAGGTCGGCCTTGCACAGGTGCGCGGCGCGAGCGGCATCGGCTGCCAGGTGAGCACCCAGGTGTGCCTCACGGGCAATAGCGAGCGCGAGCTGCTCGATGCGCTCGGACTTGGCGAGCACGCTACCGAGCTTCTCCTGGAAGGCAACCTTGGCCAGACGCTCACGGAACTCGTCGAGGGAGATCTTCAAGTCCTCCTCGTAGAAGAACTTGGCATCGTCCAGACGGGCACGCACAACGCGTTCGTTGCCGTCGATCACGCGCTCGGCGTTCTCGGGCTTGCTGTTGGAAACGATCACGAACTCACGCGTGAGCTTACCCTCGCCGTCATAGATCGGGAAGTAGCGCTGGTTGGTGAGCATGGACTCGCAGATAATCTCGTGCGGGACCTTGAGAAACTCCTCATCGAAGGTACCAACGAGCACCGTCGGCCACTCGCAGAGGTTAATGACCTCCTCAAAGACCTTCTTGGGCGTATCGACATGGCAGCCGGGACGGGCAGCCTCGACCTCGGCGATACCGGCGAGGATGGCCTCACGACGACGCTCGGCAGAAAGCACACCGGCGTCCTTGAGCACCTGCTCGTAAACAGCGGGGCTGGCAACCACATGGTCGCCAGGGCCAAGTACGCGATGACCGCGCGTGGTGTTGCCACTCGTCACGTCGGCAAACGACACGGGCACAACGTCCTCGCCCAGAAGGCAGCAGATCCAGCGGACCGGACGAACAAAGGTCGCATGCTCGTGACCCCAGCGCTGAGAGCGGTAGTTGGGCCACTGCAGGCCAGCGATAGTCTTCTCGCACAGGGCCGTCAGGATCGGGGTGGCCGGGGCGGAAGGGATGTTCTTCTCGGCAAAGACGTACTCACGGCCGTCGGTGTCCTCGCGACGGACCAGATCCTCGGCAGCCACACCGCACTTGCGGGCGAAGCCCTGGGCGGCCTTGGTGGCGTTACCGTCGGCATCGAAGGCGATGTTGGCCGCGGGGCCGCGCTTGACCTCGTGAACCTCGTCGGTCGCGGTGGCGACGTCGGCAACGAGCGCAGCCAGGCGGCGCGGGCTCGAGATCACGCGGACCTCGCCGTGGGCCAGACCGGCCTCGTCGAGACCCTTGGCGATCATGGTGCCAAGCTGCTTGACGGCATTGTTCAGCGGTGCGGAGGGCATTTCTTCCGTACCGATCTCAAACAGGAAATCCTTAGCGTCTGCCATGGCTTACGCCACCTCGCCTTCCTGATCGGCATTCTCGTTGACTCCGGCGACCTCGGCCATGTAGGCCTCGCAGCACGCCTTGGCGACGGCGCGGACGCGCAGAATGTAGTTGGCACGCTCGACCGCGGACAGCGCACCGCGGGCATCGAGCAGGTTGAAAGCGTGGCTGCACTTCATGACGCAATCATATGCCGGCAGCGGCAGCTTGCGCTCCAGGCAGGAATGGCACTCGGCCTCGTAGTCGTCAAACTTCTGACGCATCATCTCGACGTTGGCGACCTCAAAGTTATAGGCACTAAACTCGCGCTCGTTCTCGAGGAACACGTCGCCATAGGTCATGGGCGTGCCGTCGGGCAGGTAGCTCCACACCAGGTCGTAGACCGAGTTAACGCCCTGGGCGTACATGGCGATACGCTCCAGGCCGTAGGTGATCTCGACGGGCACGGGGTCGACCTCGATGCCGCCCACCTGCTGGAAGTACGTAAACTGCGTGACCTCCATGCCATTGAGCCAGACCTCCCAGCCAAGGCCCCAGGCGCCGAGCGTCGGGCTCTCCCAGTCGTCCTCGACAAAGCGGACGTCATGGTCGTTGGGGTCCAGACCGATAGCGGCAAGAGACCCCAGGTAGAGCTCCTGGGCGTTAACCGGAGAAGGCTTGATGAGCACCTGGAACTGATAGTAGTGCTGCATGCGGTTGGGGTTCTCGCCGTAGCGGCCGTCGGCGGGACGGCGGCAGGGCTGCGCATAGCAGGTGCGCCACTCGGCGGGACCGAGCGAGCGCAGCGTGGTCGCGGTGTGGAAGGTACCGGCACCGACCTCGGAGTCATAGGGCTGCATAATGACGCAGCCCTGCTCGCCCCAGTACTGCTGGAGGCGCAGGATGATGTCTTGGAAGGAAAGCGATGAAGCGTTCATGCCTCTAATATCCCCTCGTCGAAACGATTACACGGTTAGGTACTGTACTATAGCGGTTTTTAGTCGATAGCGCCGATGCGGTTGAGCGGCCAGTAGCGCACAAGCGCCACAGCGATCAAATCAGAGCGATCGACGGGACCAAAGTAGCGTGAGTCGGCAGAGTTTTCGCGGTTGTCGCCCATCACCCACACGCACCCATCGGGAACGGTGTAGGGATAGCTTACCTGAGCACCGGGCGCTTGGACCGAAAGTGGCCAGCTCATGCCCGTCGTATAGTCCTCGTCGAGCGCTTGGCCGTCAACGACCACCTTGCCATCCTGCAGGTCGACCGTCTGGCCGGCCGTGGCAATAACACGCTTGACAAGAACATCATGCTCGGAGGTGCCATCGGGGTTGTGAAACACAACGATATCGCCCTGCTTGACGGGCTGACCGAGCTCGAGGCTCACCTTTTGCGCCAGGATCTGGTCGCCAATCTCGATTGTGTCCTCCATAGAGCCGGTGGGCACCACAAAGGGCTCGACCACAAAGGTGCGGATCAGGAAGGTGGCCACAAGCGCGATCGCGATGACCGCGATCCACTCAAAAGCGCCCCTCAACGCGGAATGTTGCGTAGGAACCATACTCACTCCTCGCTCTGCGAATACGAAGCGTCAAGGATCTCCTGCGCATATGCACGCTCCTGGGGCGTGAGCCGCGCAGTCTCGATCAGGTCGGGACGCCAGCGGCAGGTGCGCTCGATGGCGTTCTTGCGGCGCCAAGCGTCGACCTTGGCGTGATCGCCACTCACGAGCACCGGCGGCACGCCCTCGCCGTTGAACTCGGCGGGACGGGTGTACTGCGCGTACTCGAGCAGGCCTCCGTCCTCGGCGGTCGAGAACGACTCGTCCACATTGCTCATCTCATCGCCCAGGGCGCCGGGAATCAGGCGTACGACGGCATCGGCAACGACCATAGCGGGAAGTTCGCCACCCGTAAGCACATAGTCGCCTGTCTCTTATACACATCTCCGAGCCCA
>CABSNS010000049.1:0-7864 GCA_902479105.1 uncultured Collinsella sp.
TCGGAGATGTGTATAAGAGACAGCCTCGAGACCCTGGAGCACGTTGCGGGCGACCGCGTTAACGGCGCCATCAAGCGCGCCGGTGCCGCGGGCCCCGTGGTTGGCTCGTTGCTGGGCATGGTGCCGCAGTGCGGCTTTTCGGCAATGGCGGCCACGCTGTACGCCGGTCGCGTCGTGACCTTGGGTACGTTGGTGGCGGTGTTCCTTTCGACCTCCGATGAGATGCTGCCGCTGTTGCTCGCAGAGCAGGTGCCCGTGCAGACTATGGCGATGCTTTTGGCTTCGAAGGCACTGATCGCGCTGGTCACGGGCTTTATCGTGGACGCCGCCATTCGCGGTCTGCGTCGTAACGCTCGCGCACATGCGGCGATTCGCCGTACCGTGCTGGGGACCGCTGCTAATCCGGCTCATGTGAACTGCGCGCACGACGACCACACTGGCGGTGACATCATCGACGAGGTGGCCGAGGCGGGCGTGAGCGCCGATCACATCCATGAGCTGTGCGAGCGCGACCATTGCGGTTGCGATGAAGACGAGGACGAGCACGAACACGGACATGGCCACGATCACGGTCATGAGGACGAGCATGAACACCATGATGGCCACGGTCACTCCCACTCTCACGAGGGCGCGCCCCTCCTGTCGATTATTCGCAGCGCCATCTCGCACACTGTGCAGGTTTCGGTTTTTATTTTCCTGGTGACGTTGGTCCTGGTCGCCGTGCTCGAGACCTTCGGCGAGTCCGCGATCGAGCAGTTCCTGCGTGGCAACGAGACGCTCGCCGTCCTGGGCTCGGCACTCGTCGGCCTGATCCCCAACTGCTCGGCCAGCGTCGTCATCACGCAACTGTACCTGGAAGGCGCGCTGCAGCTGGCCCCGATGCTCGCCGGCACGCTCATCTCTGCCGGTGTGGGCTACCTGGTGCTGTTCCGCACCAACCGCAGCGCCCGCGAAAACGTCCTGTTCCTGATCATGATGTACGTCATCGGTGCCGGCTGGGGCCTCATCCTATCCGCCTTCGGCCTCTAAGTGGGCCTAACAAAACGGGTTTCAAAATAGCCATGCTCGGCGCCTGCACAATGCGGCGACGCATGGCATTTTGAAGCCCGTTTTTTGTTGAGCCATGGATTTTGAGCGCTCATACCGCCCAAAGCAAAAAAAGCAGATTTCCGGGCATGTCCCAAAAATCTACCTTGGTTAGCGCAGCAGCTCGGTGAGTTTGCGCTTAAAGCGAGCCCGGTCTTCGCTGGTAAATGCCGCCGGTCCGCGAGTGCGTCCCCCGGCGCGGCGTACCTTCTTTTCCTCGTGGCGAATAAACAGCTGCATGTCGATAGTCGCCTTGTCGTACACGCGCCCGCGCACACCGATGGCGGCGGCATCGCGCCCGAGCACCATGCTCGCCAAGCCAATGTCCTGCGTCACGACCACGTCGCCCGCCTGCAGGCGTTCGACAATGGCAAAGTCGGCGCTGTCGGCGCCCACGCTCACATCGAGCGTCGTGACCCAAAATCCGCGTCGCGCGTGCTCGGCATCGCGCGGGTCGTCGCGGCGAATGTGCCGTTCTAGGTTTTGCGTGCTGTTGCCGGCGATAACAACGGCGACGCCCGCCCGCCGCGCGCAGTCAATCGACTCGCGCGTGACCGGGCAGGCGTCTGCATCAATAAAGAGCGTTCGTGGCATCTAGTGCACCAGTTTGCCAAATTGAATAGCACGAACAATCAGCGTTACGCCAAACACCAGCAGTGCGGCGCCGCTAAAGATGACGAGCATCTTGGCCGACCACAGCGGATAGATAAACACGAACATGCCGGCGATGATGGAGAGTGCGCCGCTCAGGATGGCGAGGGCGCGGTTGGACGAAAGCTCGGACTCCAGAATGGACATGACACCTTCGACAATCCAGCCAAAGCCGGCCACGATAACCACCATCGTGGTGAGCGTCGCGGTCGAGAAGGCCTGGTTGCGCAGGATTATGGCGCCGCCCAAGATAATGAGTAGGTTGGAGATGATGCTCGTCACGCGCCAGCCGGTGGGCAGCAGCGGCTCAAAAATGGCAGTGAACAGCCTGATGGCAGCAGTGATTACAAAGTAAAAACCCAGGACAGTCGTCAAAAAGACGAGGGACTTGGCGGGTGCAAAAAGCAGCGCGATACCAGCAATGAGCGCTAAGACGCCCGTGATGGCGTAAATCCAGCGCACGGCCTTGACGGCTTTGCCCGCCATGCTTTTCTCGTCAAATCCAAACTGGCTCGATTTTTGGTCATCGTTCTTAAAGATGCCCATAATGTCTCCTTTCCGTGCGGCGTAAGCCTTGATCGTTACAACCAGTATCGCCTAAAGGCGCTGGCGTATGGGTCGGAGAGGGCGAAACGTAACCCAAAGGCCCCGAATTGTTTCCGTTGTTCCCCACGTTGCGATTTTCTATTCAACAGGTGTAGAACATTGCAGCCCTGTTCGTTATTGCCTACGTTTTAGGTTAGATTTTCTAAGGACAATTGGCTTGTATTGGGGGTCCCTATGAACGAAGCAGTTCCCGAGGCGCCGTCGAGTGTCGAATCGATGGCAGAGCAGGGTTGCGAAAAGCTCGGCTTGGAAGCGTTTGATGCGCTGGTCCGTCGTGCCCGTACGTGCCGCCGTTTTGACGAGTCCATGCGCGTGCCGCGTGAGTTTTTGCTCGAGCTGGCAGAGCTGGCTCACCTGACTCCCTGCGGCGCCAATGCTCAGCGTCTGCGTTTTCATGTGGTGAGCGGTGCCGTGGATTGCGCGCGCGTATTTGATGAGCTTGCATGGGCCGGTGCGCTTAAGGATTGGCCGGGTCCTGCCGAGGGTGAGCGCCCGACCGGCTACATCGCGATTTTGGCTGAGCGCGCCGTTCCGGGCAAGCCAGCCGCTCCCATTACCGAGGTCGACACGGGCATTGCCGCGCAGACGATGATGCTCGCCGCCCGCAGCGCCACGCCTGAGGTGGCAGCCTGTATGTTCAAGGCCTTTACGCCCCGCGCGATCGATGCCATGGGGCTCGATAACGACAAATATGAGCTCAAGCTGATCATGGCGTTTGGCGTTCCGGCCGAGACACAGGTGATCGATGCGATCGATTCCAACCCCGACGGCTCCATCAATTATTGGCGCGACGAGGCGCAGGTGCACCACGTACCCAAGCGCTCGCTTGCCGACGTGCTGCTGTAGTTGAGTGTCACCGCGGTGTGATCCAGCGGTAAACCACCGCAAAGGTGCCTGTCCCCTTTGTAGTGGTACGAGGGGAGGGTGTGTGGCAGATCTGTATTTGGTGCGGCATGGGCAGACTGAGCTCAATGTGCAGAGCATTTTGCAGGGCTGGCACGATTCGCCGCTTACGGCGCGCGGGCGTCAGCAAGCGCTGGCGACGCGCGCGGCGTTTGAGGCGCGCGGCGTGGCCTTTGATCATGTGTATTCCTCGCCGTTGGGCCGGGCGCGGCATACGGCCGAGCTTATCGTTGGCGAGGGCCGTTCCATAGAGCTGGTCGATGACCTGCGTGAGTGGCATTTTGGCTCGCTGGAGGGCACATCAAATCGCGAGATGCCGCCGCAGCCCTGGGGTGATTATCCGGTTGCCTTTGGTGGCGAGTCGGAAAGTGAGCTTCAGTCGCGCATGGTCGCGGCGCTGTCCCGCATCATGGCCAGGCCGCAGCACGACTGCGTGCTGGCGGTTTCCCACGGCTCAGCCTGCCAGGAGTTTCTTGAGTATGTGACTGGCGAGGGGGAGCTACCCGACAACGGCGCCGTGCTTCATTTTGGCTATTGCGACGGGGCGTTTTCGCTCCTTGATTGGTAACGAACGAAAGGACCCCTATGAATAAAGATCTGTATCTGGTCCGTCATGGACAGACGATATTCAACCTCAAGCGTATCATTCAGGGGTGGAGTGACTCGCCGCTTACGCAGTTGGGCTGCGACCAGGCGGCGCGCGCCGGCATGTTTTTACGTGCGCGCGGCATTGAGCCCGATCATGCCTACACCTCCACGCTTCATCGCACCGAGCAGACTATCGCCAACTTGTGGCCGGGCTTGGCGTACGAGCGCCTGGACGGCCTGCGTGAGTGGTTCTTTGGCGACTTTGAGGCCGAGCGCGTGGTGCTCATGCCCGAGCGCCCGTGGCGCGACTTCTATCGCCAGTTTGGCGGTGAGGGTCAGATGCAGGTGCGCGAGCGCATGGTGGCGACGTTGACCGAGCTTATGCAGCGTCCGGACCATACGTGCGTGCTCGCGGTAAGCCATGGCTCGGCCATCAAGGAGTTCATGGACCACGTGAAGGGTGCGGCGGCCGACGAACGCGATCGTGTGCCGGGCAACTGCTCGGTGCTGCACTTTGCGTTTGACGACGAATCCGACACGTTTGAGCTGATTGAGATTTTTACGCAGGAGGATTACGCACGCGAGCTGGGCCTTGAACCGCTTGTGGCTACTGCAGGTCCGCAGCGCGGATAACGCGAGCGTGGCGGCTCGGGTCGCCGGCATAACTTCTCGACGCAAAAGGGGCGGAGATGCATGTACCTGCTGCATCTCCGCCCCCTGTTTGTTGAGCTGCCGATTTTTGTGCTGCGCGGTCTGGTCTTGCTAGAACCGCGCGACTTGGTGCGTGAGCAGACCCGTCGGAACCTGCGGTGCGCCGCCGCTGACCTGCGCAGCGGGGAAGAGCGCGGCAACGGTAAAGTTGAACGGCTCCTTGCCGGTGTACGTTCCGGCGGAACGGGCCTCATCGGCCAGGAGCTGTGATACCCCGACTAGTGCGCCAGCGTAGGCAGGGTCGTCGGCCAGTACCGGCTCCGGCGCCTGGTCGAGCATGGCACGGATGGCGCCGACGGCGTCCTCGCGCTTAACCTCCCACACGCGGTGTGTAATGCCCGCAGGATCGGTGACGGCGTAGAGCGAGGCGCCCTCTTTGGCGGCGCCCAGGATGATATCCATGACGGGCGAGGCCTCGTAGGCGAGCGTTACGGGACGGGGCTGTACCTTGAGGTCGGCGAATGCGCGCGCAGCGGCGGCCGTATCGGCGGCAACCGCGTCGCCGCCCGCCAGCGCACCAACCGGGCAGATCGCCACAACGCCCGTCACGCGCCCCGGCTCCCCCGAGCATTCGTACACGTAATACGCCGCACCCGGGTCCTTGAGCATCAGGCCATCGGCAATGGCTCCGCGCAGAGCATCGTTGCCGCTCAGGATGCTGCCCATTGCAGGCAGCGCCTCGAGCACGCGGTCCTGAGCCGGGCGGATGCAGGGAAACGGAAGTGCTTTCATGGGCGGTCCTAACGCACGAGTCGGTTTGTTCGCGGCTTATTATGCCCCAACTTGGCCGCTCGCGTCCCAGAGCGCGTTATCGGCGAGCGCGATCAGCACCTGCTGACAACGAACGATATCGGCATGGGGCACATATTCGTTGGGCTTGTGCGCGAGCGCGAGCGACCCGGGACCGTAGCTCATGCAATTGCGGTTACCTGTCTTGCCGGCAATGACAGCGGTGTCGGTGTAGCCGGTAAAGAAGCCGACGGTCGTGTCCGCCCCCGTCACGTCATCGGCGGCACGCTTGAGCGCGGCTAGAAGAGGAGAGCTTGGATCGCGCTCGATAGCGGGGCGGTCGCCTGTCACGGTGTAGCTTCCATGGCAGCCGGGGACCGCGGCTTCGGCAACGGCGATGGCCTGCTCTACCATGCGCGTCGTGGCGGCCGTATCGGTCGGCGGGGTCAGGCGCATGTCGACCCAGACTTTGGCGCGGTCGGGCACGACATAGGGGCGATATCCGCCCTCGATTTGGCCAAACGTGATGGTCGAAGGCCCCAGCTCATCGTGCGCGGGCAGCGCCACAAACGCGCGACGGAGCGAACACACGACCTCGGCCATGGCGGCGACGGCATCCGCGCCCTTCCACGGCTGGCTCGCATGCGCCGTTACGCCAGCCATTTCAATCTCGAACCACGTGCGCCCCTTGTGCGCCACCTGGATCTGTCCGTCGGTGGGTTCGGTGTCCAGCACCCATTCACGCGAGCCGACCCAGCCGGCATCGATCGCGGCCTCTGAGCCGCGCATAAAGTCCTCCTCGTCGACCGAGCAAATGAGTGAGAAGCCACGGCGGGGCAGCTCGCCTTCTGCCGCCACGCGCTCGAGCGTATGGACCAGTGCGGCAATGGCGCAGGCCAGGCCACCCTTCATATCGCAGGCACCGCGGCCATAGAGTTTATCGTTGCGCACGATCGCTCCGAGCGGCGGAATGTCCGCGTCCCAGCCATCGCCCAGCGTAACGGTATCCATATGGCAGATATAGACGAGCCGTGGCTCGTCGCTCAGTCCCGGCACGGTGACCATAAGGTTGCGGCGCCCGGGCAGCACCTCGAGTTCCTCAACCTGCACGGCATGGAGCACCGGATGGCTCAGCTGTGCCACCCGTTCCTCAACCAACGCTTTGATATAGCGCTCAATCTCGTCCTCATACGCACCCGGGTCTGAGCTGTCGATCCGCACGAGCCCTTGCGTAAGCCGCCAAGCAAAATCTGTATCAACCATAGGCACCTCACAGATAGTTAGGTCAACATACAAATTGTATGTCAAGAAGCGGCTCGGTGCATTTAATGGAGCGCTCACAAAAACGGGGGCGCCTCTCGTGCGAAAGGCGCCCCCGCGGGCATTCAATGTCAGTGACGGGCAGGCCACATGGGGAGCTGCCCGTCAGATCAGCCGGCGCTACTTGATCACGCGCACGCGATACATCGAGGGAATCTGCTTGAGTGCTTCGATGGTACTGGTGTCAAGGTGCTCGTCGGTGTCGAACATGGTGTAGGCGTTCTCGCCGGCGGACTCGTTGGTCATGCGCTGCACGTTGGCGTTGTCCTTGGCAAGGATGGCCGTGATCTGGCCGATCATGTTGGGCACGTTGGCGTGCAGGCAGGCGATGCGGCTTGCGGCGCGTGCCTTGCCCATGCTGCAGGCGGGGTAGTTGACGCTGTGTGCGATGTTGCCGTTCTCCAGGTAATTCTTAAGCTCGCTGATGGCCATGTCGGCGCAGTTGGCCTCGGCCTCGCCGGTGCCTGCGCCCGAGTGCGTGGTGATAAACGTGTTGGGCATCTTGACGGTCTTGGGCGTGGCAAAGTCGCAGCTAAACCAGCTCAGTTTGCCCTCGCGCAGGGCGGCGTCGACGGCGTCTTCGTCAATAATGGTCTCGCGCGCGTAGTTGATGAGCACGGCGCCCGGGGCCAGCAGGTTGATCTGCTCGGTGCTGATCATGCCGATGGTGTCGGCCTTGCTGGGCACGTGGACGGTGAGGTAGTCACAGCCGCGGCAGAGGTCCTCGAGCGTGCCCACGCGCTGCACCTCGCGGCTCAGCACCCACGCGTGCTCGACGGAAATGAATGGGTCGTAGCCGTAGACGTCCATGCCCAGGTCGACGCAGGCGTTGGCGACCTTGGAGCCCACGTTGCCCAGGCCGATGACGCCGATGCGCTTGCCTTTAAGCTCGCGGCCCACAAAGGCCTTCTTGGCTTTCTCGGCATCGACCTGGATCTCGGGGTCGTCGGCGTTGTCGCGCACCCAGTTCATCGACTGTACTACGCCGCGGCTCGAAAGCACCAGCATGCCCAGGACGAGCTCCTTGACGGCGTTGCTGTTGGCGCCGGGGGAGTTAAAGACGACGACGCCCTTCTTGGCGTACTCCTCGACGGGGATGTTGTTGACGCCGGCGCCGCAGCGGGCGATGGCGCGGATGCCCTCGGGCAGCTCGTAGCCGTGCAGGTCGGTCGAGCGCATCAGGATGGCGTCGGCTTCTTCGGCGGTGCTCACAAATTCGTAGCCCTCGCCAAACTCGACTTTGCCGTCTTTGGTGATGTCGTCGATGGTC
>CABSNS010000050.1:0-7762 GCA_902479105.1 uncultured Collinsella sp.
GCCCTTTATGCCTATCAACAAACGAGAGAGCCTGCTGTTCACCTTTATCATGTGCTTTTGCATGGTGCTCTGGATGAGCATCTACAACGTTGCCCTGCAGCACGGGGCCATCAACGGCGAGGTCGTTGCCGCTGCGTGGCTCGGCTTCCCCGTTGCCTACATTTTTGCCATGTGCTGCGACTGGTTCGTCGCCAGCCCGCTCGCCAAGGGTTTCGCCTTTAAGTACTTGGTCACGCCGGGCAAGAGCTCGCCACTTGCCATGACGCTCGCCGTCAGCTCCTGCATGGTCGTTCCCATGGTCATCATCATGTCGCTGTACGGTGCCTGCGAGGGTCTGACGCACATGCCCGGCGGCATCCTTGCGAACCTGTATTCCGTGCCCGCGATCTGGATGATCAACATTCCGCATAATTTTGTGATGGCGCTGCCGTGGAACCTTTTGGTAGCCGGTCCGATTTCCCACTTCGTCTTCCGTCGCGCCTTCCCTGTGGGGACGGTTTTCGAGGAGGAGCATGCCGAGCTCTTGGAGCAGGCTATGGCTTCTGAGTGCGAGTAGCTCGCTTAGGGACCTGCTGAGCGCGGGCGACTTGCTTGGTTGGAGCCCTAAGCGTGGATAGCTCTCTCGGCGACATCGCGGGCGTGAGCGGTGCGCATGACCGGAGGGGCCGTGCTGCTCCGTTGCCCGACGTGCTAGCGCGCAGAACAATCTGTTGGTGCATTCGGCGGCTGCTGAAGCGTTTCGGCAGCCGCTTTTTATACGGAGTTTAAATACAACAGTCTGTTGTATTACGTAGAGTGGTATATCTCTAGCAGGAAAAATGCGAGAGACGGAGCATTATGGCGTTGCTAGTAGGACTGGACGTAGGGTCGACGACGACCAAAGTTTACGCGATGCACGAGGATATGACCGAGGCGTGGTGGGGATATCGCCGCCACGGGGCGTGTCAGACAGCGAGCGTGCGCGCCATGCTCGGCGAGCTCGCCGAGCGCTTTCCCCATGAGTCACTGCGCGTTGCGGTGACCGGCTCGGGTGCGCGCGATATCGCGACCGCGCTGGGCGCCTCGTACGTTCAGGAGGTGGTCGCCAACGCGCTCGCGATCAGCAGGTTCTATCCGCAGACGCGCTGCGCCATCGAGCTGGGCGGCCAAGACGCCAAGATGATCTTCTTCCGCACCAACGATAAGGGAGACATCGAGGTTGCCGACATGCGCATGAACGGCTCGTGCGCAGGCGGTACCGGTGCATTTATCGACGAGATGGCAAAGCTCATGGGGGTCGGCACCGAATCGGGCGAGTTCGAGCAGCTCGCAAGCCGGGGAACGACCGTCCACGAGGTCTCGGGCCGCTGCGGCGTGTACGCAAAGACCGATATCCAGCCGCTGCTCAACGAGGGCATTCCTACCACCGACCTGGCGCTTTCGGCGCTTCACGCGGTCGCCCGCCAAACGATCGGCGGTCTGGCCCAGGGTATCGACATCGAGCCGCCGGTAATCTTCGAGGGCGGTACGCTCGCCTACAACCCCACACTGGTCCGCGTGTTCCGGGAGCAACTGAATCTATCGGACGATCAGGTTATCGTCCCGCGCGATCCGCAGATCATGGTCGCGCGCGGTGCCGCCCTGTCGCTGACCGACATGTTCGCATCGTCCCAACCGATCGACCTTCCCGACGCTTTTGTCCGGCTGGATAAGCTCGAGACGGTCGCGCCCGCAAGCGGGGAGGGACGTCTTGCCCAGCCCTTTTTTGCCACACCTGCCGAGCAGGCGGATTTTACGGCACGCCATGGCAAAGAGACGCCGGCAAAGGGTCCGGATGCGTATGCGCCCGGAGAGACGGTGCGTGTGGCGCTCGGTATCGATTCGGGGAGCACGACGACCAAGTTCGCCCTGGTCGATGAGGCGGGTGAGCTTGTCGATTCGTTCTACGCGTCTAATAACGGCAGACCGCTCGACGTCGCCCAACAGGGTCTTGTCAGCTTGAAGAACCGCTGGGAGACAGCGGGAGTCACGCTTGCGATCGATGCCGTGGGTACCACGGGATACGGCGAGGAGCTTTTCGCGCGCGCGTTCCACGCCGACTACCATACGGTCGAGACGGTCGCGCACGCCCGCGCCGCGTGCGCATGCGTTCCCGATGCGACCTTCGTGCTCGACATCGGCGGACAGGATATGAAAGCCATCTGGCTCAACCACGGCGTGCTGACCGATATCGTCGTCAACGAGGCGTGCTCTGCGGGCTGCGGCTCGTTCCTCGAGGGTTTTGCCAAAAACCTCGGAATAGCCGTTGAGGATATCGCGACCGAGGCATTTTCGTCCAAAGCCCCCGCCGTTCTCGGCAGCCGCTGCACGGTGTTCATGAACAGCAGCGTCGTTTCCGAGCAGCGGCGCGGTAAGGGTCCGGGCGACATCATGGCCGGTCTCTGCCGTTCGATTATCGAGAACGTGTTCACCAAGGTCATTCGCGTTTCAAATCTCAACCGTCTGGGCGACAAAGTCGTCGTCCAGGGCGGCACGTTCCGAAACGACGCGGTGCTGCGCGCATTCGAGCAGTATCTGGGCAAACCCGTCACGCGTGCGCCCCACCCGGGGCTGATGGGCGCTATCGGTATCGCCCTGCTCGCGCGCGAGGAATGCCGCAAGGGCGACGCCGGCACGTCGTTTATCGGGCTCGATGCCGTGGAGCGCTTCGAGCATCGCGAGTTCGGCGGCGTTACCTGCCGTCGGTGCAACAACCGCTGCCAGCGCGCGGTCGTGGCATTTGGCGACGGCTCGCTTTACGTCACGGGCAATCGCTGCCCGCGCGGCGGCGCCATCTCATGGGATGAGCTCGTGCGCGAGGTTCCCGCGGCGGAGGAGCTGCGTCCGCAGGGTGCTTGCGAGGCACAGGCACCCGGCACGGGGCGCGACCGGACCGCGGCTGCCCCCAATCTCTTTGTCGACCGCGAGAAGCTGCTGTTCGAGTCGTACCCCACGGTTCCCGTCAGCGGGGGGCGCGATGTCACGATCGGCATTCCCCGTGTGCTCGAGTTCTGGGACACCATGCCGTTCTGGTCGACGTTCTTCAGCACGCTCGGCTTTAAGGTGCGCGTCTCGGGACGCAGCACCAAGGCGATGTACGAGCGCGGTCTGGCGCACGTCACATCCGACACCGTGTGCTTCCCGGCCAAGCTCGTCCACGGGCACATCCGCAATCTCGTCGACGCCGGCGTCGACCGCATCTTCATGCCCATCATCACGACGGTGCCCACCGAAAACACCGCCTCTACCAGCGAGTGGATGTGCGCCGTCGTAAAGGGATACCCCTACGTGATGCGCAATTCCGATAACCCGGAGGAGCGTTTCGGCGTTCCGTTCGATACGCCGCTGTTCCACTGGTACGACGAGGGCGACCGAAACCGCCAGCTCAAGGCGTGGTGCAAGGAGACCTTCGATATCGATGCCGACCTGGTTGCCAAGGCGACCGAGCAGGCGGACCGCGCGCAGCAGACGTTTGAGAACCAGCTGCAGCTGCGCGGCAGGCAGGTGCTCGAGAACCTGCGCGAGGACGGCGGCTACGCGGTGGTGATCGCTTCGCGCCCGTACCACAACGACCCGCTGGTCAACCACGGGCTGCCCAAGCTCTTCTCTGAGCGCGGCATCCCCGTGCTGACGCCCGATGCGGTGCCGGGGGTCTGCAACGTCGACCTTTCCAACAGCCGCATCGACATCGTGAACAACTACCATGCGCGCATGCTGTCGTGCGCGGTCATCGTCGCATCGACGCCCGAGCTCGAGCTCGTGCAGATGGGCAGCTTCGGCTGCGGCCACGATGCGTATCTCACCGACGAGATCGCGCGCATGATGGGCGAGATGGGCTCCAAGGTTCCGATGATGATCAAGCTCGATGAGAGCGACGTCGCCGGTCCCATGGGCATTCGCGTGCGTTCGTTTATCGAGTCGGTCAACCGTCGTCGCGCGGAGGAGCGTGCCGAGGGCGCCCGGGTGCACGCGGTCCATCCGCTCGACGACCCGTATAAGGTCAAGTACACCAAGCGCGACCGGCACGACAAGATCGCGCTGGTCCCCAACACCTCCCATGCGTTCTGCAGGCTCATGACCGCGGCGATGCGCAATCAGGGCGTGCGCGCCGAGGCCCTTGATATCGGGCGCGAGGATGCCATCCGCCTGGGCAAACGCTATGTGCACAACGACATCTGCTTCCCCGCGCAAATCGTGATCGGCGAGGCGCTCGCGGCACTCGAGAGCGGTAAGTACGACCCGCACGACGTCGCCGTGGTGACTGGCAAGTATATCGGCGACTGCCGCCTGACGCACTACATGCCCCTGCTGCGCCGCGCGCTCGACGACGCGGGATACGACTATGTCCCGGTGCTCACCAACGACGACGTCGATGCCCACAATGCGCATCCGGGCTTCAAGCTCGGCCTTGGCCCGAGCATCCAGATCGCCTACGGTCTTCCCATGATCGATGCCCTCGAGGCCATGCTTAGGCGCATCCGTCCCTACGAGCTCGAGAAGGGCGCGGCGGACGCTGCGTTCGACCGCGCGCTCGATGAGGTTATCGAGGGCATGGAGCGCTCCGGGCTGAGAGGCCAGGCGACGGGCTTCAAACGCGCGCTTGCGATCATGGACGCCGTTCCGTACGACCGCTCGAACCCGCATCCGACCGTTCTCATCGTGGGCGAGTACCTGCTCAATTTCCATCTCGGCGCCAACCACGAGATCGAGCGCTACCTCGAGGACAACGGGCTCGAGGTCATCGAGGCGCGCATGACCGACGTGATCCGCAAGACCTATTTCTACAAGCATGCGCAGTCGCGCGAGTTCCACGTCGACCTGTCGCTGCCCGAAAAGGCCTGGTACGCCACGGCGGACAACCTGTTCGAGCTCGCGCACGACCGTTGCGACCGCCTGGGCGCGGCGAGCCCGCTCTACGAGCCGCCGACGCGCATGCCCGAGCTCGTGCGCGCGAGCGATAAGATCCTGCACCATACGTTCGATGCGGGCGAGGGCGTGCTGATTCCGGCGGAGATCCTCGAGCACGCCAAGCGCGGCTGCCGCAACTTCGTGATCCTGCAGCCGTTCGGGTGTCTGCCCAACCATGTCGTGGGGCGCGGGCTCATCCATGCGCTCAAGGAGCAGTATCCCACGGCGCAGTTCCTGCCGCTCGACTACGATCCCGACGTGAGCTTCGCCAACGTGGAGAACCGTCTTCAGATGCTCATCATGAACGCCAAGGCGCAGGGGTGCGGTGAGGCGCATGGCGAGACCGCGTAAGGACGCCGATGCGCCCGATGCACGCACCCGTATCATCGAGGCGTTTTGGGAGCTCATCGAGAACAACAGCATCTTCGAGCTGTCGGTTGGCGAGGTGACCCGCGCCGCCCAGTGCAATCGCGGAACGTTTTACTACTATTTTCACGATTTCGATGAACTCGTCGCCATCGCCATGACCCAGCTGCTGCAGGATAACGAGCTTATCACCGATGCCCTCTGGCATTTTTCGAGCGAGGGCGACCTTTCGGCGTTCGACCGGCGCGACGTCCGCTGCCTGCTGCGGCGCATCGTCATCACCATGAGGGCGGGTGCCGCCGAGCAGGTCGTGCAGGGCATCCATACGATCATCATCGACCGCGTGAGAGAGATCGTCCACCCCGACGGAGAAGAGCTCAAGGCAGATTCGAGCTTTGCGGTGGGCTTTCTGGTCTCGGGCATCATGGGCTTTGTGATGGCGGTCGGCTTTGCCCGGGAGGGCGGCGAGGAGATAGACCTCGAGCAGCTGGGGGACAGCGCGTGCGCGTACCTGAGGGCGGTCGCCATGCAGACGGTGGAAATGGTCGCGCAAGTCGAGGGCGTCGATACATCCGAGCTGCTCGAACGCGTCTCCAAGGAGGCCGATGCCTATCGCGCATCGCGTGCGACGAGTCCCGACGTGGTGAAAGACGCCTAGGGTTTCTCTTGCGGGGCGCCTGTCGCGCATCGCGCGGTGAGTCCCGCGATGCGGTCATAACCTGCATTCATGTGAGCCGGGTTTATAGATATTCCTCCAGCTGTTAACATAGACAACCTGTGGGTAAAGAGACAAAAGCGCCGCCGACGGGCGGGCGTTTTGATTTCGATGAACTCATGTAAGGAAACGAGCATGTTAGATAGATTTACCGATCGTGCGCGCAAGGTCATGTCCATGGCCAAGCAAGAAGCGCTCGATCTTCATTCAAATAAGGTGGGCACCGAGCACCTGCTGCTCGCGCTTGCCAAGGAGGACGAGGGCATTGCCGCCGAGGCGCTGCGTTCGCTCGACATCTCCTACGATGACATCATGGATACTCTCAAAGAGGTCCAGACCACGGTTCCCGAGCCCAGTGAGGAGACCGAGGCGGCCAAGCTCGCCTTTACGCCGCTCGTCATTAGCGTGATGGAGCGTTCATTCCGTGTGGCGCGTGAGAACAACCAGACCTACGTGTCGACCGAGCACTTGCTGATCGGCATCGTCGAAGAGGGCAACGGCATGGCCATGGACATCCTCATGCGCCTAGGTGTGTCGTCCGCCTCCATCAAAAAGGCTATCGAGAAACTCACCGCCAAGGACCAGGACAAGAAGCGTCCGCTCGCCGGCGCCGGTGCTGGTCGTCCCGGTGCGGGCCTGCCGTTCTTTAGCGGCTCGGATGCCTCTCAGCAAAAGGGGAGTGGCACCGATACGCTTAAGCAGTTCGCGACCAACCTCACGCAGAAGGCGCGCGACGGCGAGCTCGACCCTGTAATCGGTCGCGAAAAGGAAGTCCAGCGTATGATGGAAATTCTTTCGCGCCGCACCAAGAACAACCCGCTCATTCTGGGCGACCCCGGCGTGGGCAAGACGGCCATCGTCGAGGGCCTGGCTCAGCAGATTGCAGCCGGCAACGTGCCCGAGAACCTCATGAACCAGAATATCTGGACGCTCGACCTGCCGGGCCTCGTGGCGGGTGCCAAGTATCGCGGCGAGTTTGAGGAGCGCCTCAAGAACGTGATCCAGGAGGCCACCGAAGCCGACGATGTCATCCTGTTTATCGACGAGATGCACACCATCATCGGTGCCGGTTCTGCCGAGGGCTCCATCGACGCGAGCTCCATGCTCAAGCCCGTGCTCGCGCGCGGTGCCTTCCAGATTATCGGCGCCACCACGGCCGAGGAATTCCGCAAGTACCTCACCAAGGACCCGGCCTTCGAGCGTCGCTTCCAGACCATCGATGTCGAGGAGCCGAGCGTCGAGGACACGGTCAAGATCCTGACCGCGCTCAAGCCGCGCTACGAGGAGCACCACCATGTGCGCTATACGCAGGGTGCTATCGAGGCCGCCGCGAACCTTTCCAACCGCTACATCCAGGATCGCTTCCTGCCCGATAAGGCTATCGACCTCATTGACGAGGCCGGTGCCCGCGCTCGCATCGCCGCGAATCGCGCGCCCGAGCCGGTGCGTGAGGCCGAGCATCGCATAGAGGAGCTCAAGGCCGCCGCGCAGGAGGCCACCGAGAGCGACGATATGAACAAGGCCGCCGAGATCACCGAGCAGCAGAAAGCTGCCGAGATTGAGCTCGCCGAGGCCAAGGCCGCCTGGACGGCCGAGCTCGACGCCAGCCCGCTCACCATCGATGTCTCCCAGATTGCCGACATCGTGTCCGTGACCTCTGGCGTGCCGGTTTCCTCGCTCACCGAGAGCGAGAGCCGCCGCCTGCTGCAGGCCGAAAGCGTGCTCAAGACGCGCATCATCGGTCAGGACGAGGCC
>CABSNS010000051.1:0-7710 GCA_902479105.1 uncultured Collinsella sp.
GCGCCTGCCTCCGCTGCGGCGAGGTCTGCTTTCGCCTTCTCGTAGGCGGCGCTGGCGGCTGCGGCCTTCGCATCCGCCGCGTCCTTGTTCTGCTGGGCTGCGGCGAGGACGGCATCGGCGGAATCCTTTGCAGACTGGGCCGCAACCAGCTTGGACTGGGCATCGGCAAGCGTCGCGTTGGCGTTGGCGAGATTGGCCTGCGCCTTGCTCACGGCATCCTGGGCGTCGCGCACGGCCTGCTCGGCGGCGCTGATTGCCTCCGGGGTGGCGCCTGCGGCATCGGCCTTGGCTTTATCGAGGGCATCCTGAGCGTCCTGGGCTGCCTTGAGGGCGGACTGGTATGCTGCACCCTTCTCGGACGCATCCGCCTTGGCGTCTGCGAGACCCGCCTTCGCCTGCTCGAGGTCCTTGCCGGCGGCATCGGCGGCGTCCTTGCCCTCCGCGACCTGACGGGCGTACTCGTCCATCGCCGCTCGGTCGGCTGCCGTGCCGGCGCTGACTGCCGAATCGTAGGATGCCTTGGCCTGGTCGCGGGCGGAAGCCGCCTCGTTGTAGGGACCGGCGGCCTCATCGTAGGATGCCTTGGCGGCGTCCTCCTTCGCCTTCGCCTCGTCGACCGCCTTCTGCAGGTCCGCGATGGTCTGTGCGGCGGATTTCGCGCCGGTACCGGATGCCGCGCCGGCGTGGGCGGCGATCGGCGACATCACGGCGGGGTGCTGCGTGCCCCCGTCACCGGTCTGGGCGAATGCCGTGAACGGTGAGATGAGGCTCGATCCGGTCATGGCGGCCATGGTCGCCGCGGTGACGGTCAGACGCGCGATCCCCTTCGGAGTGTGAATCTTCTTGTTTGGCAGTGCGGCGAAGTGATCGCCGCCGACAGCGAAATGCTTTCCCTGAGTCATTGCTATTCCATTCCTTTTCCGTGCCCTATCCGACTGGGCATCAGAGTGCTTTCCAATAGAGATAATTATGCTCCTCAACTGGGATTGTTGTATATAGTCCGTTGGCATAAATACAACAATCCATGACTCTTTTTGTCATGGATATCTCGCCGCTACAACAATCCTTTGGTCTACGCTGCAAAGAACTCAGATCAGAGTCTGGTTACTCACAAGAGCAATTTGCGAACCGCATTGACATGGACAGGTCTTACTACGCCTCGATAGAGGTCGGGCGAAGAAATGTCAGTCTTTCTAACCTCTCTAAAATTGCCAATGGATTCAACATATCAATTGCTGCACTTATGACTGGTGTCACTGATAAAAAGGATTAGTCCATCATCAGCGAACGCAGTGAGCGTATCAATCGACGGCGTAGCCGGCGGCAAGGACACGGTACGTGGCCGCGCAGCGAGCTTTGCGAGCGAAGGGGACGGCATCGCCGTCCCTATTTCTTTCTAATCTATTTCTCTATATATTGGTTTCACCAAAATGGGTATGAAACAAGCTTCTGAACAGGCTTTTTATCAGAGAATTCAAAGCTGCCGAATCATCAAAATGGTGATATTTTTTACCCAAAAGAGGGAAGCGCGTCACCAAAATGGAACCGACTAACAGCTGTTGAAAACTTTTATCCCCAAAATGGTGATTTCCTGTTTTCAGTGGAAAACTCGGGAAGTCATAATATTTACTTACCAGATTTACAAACGGAAGCGGTTCTTAACCCCAAAACCAGAACAGGTCAGAAGCAAAAATAACTCCTGACCTGCGATTTTCCTGGTGCCCCCGGGCGGATTCGAACCGTCGACACCCGCTTTAGGAGAGCGGTGCTCTATCCCCTGAGCTACGGAGGCATGTTGTACTAGTGTAGCAGATTTACTGCATCGCAATACGTCGCATGACTAGACTTCGAAGTTGCGGTGGAATAGTTCCTGTCTGAAGCATCTAAAGCCGTATTTAGGAACTATTTCACCGCAACTTATGAGGAGCTAGTTACCTTTGTGGAAGAGGTTTTTGATAACGGAAGGGATGCTCTTGGCGCCCTTGGTCGTTACGTCGATAAAGTCGGGCGAAC
Source organism: uncultured Collinsella sp. (assembly GCA_902479105.1). Taxonomy (GTDB): domain Bacteria; phylum Actinomycetota; class Coriobacteriia; order Coriobacteriales; family Coriobacteriaceae; genus Collinsella. The sequence continues at coordinate 2,014 of CABSNS010000051.1, forward strand.
GCACGAGTCTATCCTCGTCCACGTACTTGCGCACAGCGCGCAGCGTCTCTTTGTCGTCGCGCGTCGAAAACGTAAAGTGACCGTTGTCCTTGGTGAAGATGGCAAAACGCGTAATCTTCTTGGTGCCGCGCAAGACCTCGGCGGCAATATAGTCGACCTCGTCCCACGGGATTTGAATATAATCCTCGGGATTACGCTCGTTATAGTACTCAAACGCCTTATTGCCCACCATCACGTTACCGTGGCTGGTAAGCCCCATCAGGCAGGTTGCCGGCGTTGCCAGATCGACCGTGCTGTTCTGAGATTGCGCCATACGCGCCTCGCCCTCCAATAAAAACAATCGGACCGCATCCAGTGTACCCACCGGGTGCGGTCCGTTTCAATGGCTCAAAAGCCCTTGCCTAGCAATTCTCGGTCTTAAGCCGAAGCGTGCTTACATGAAGCCGCAGAAGCGACCGATGATGCCGACGGCGAAGAGAGCCAGGATGATGACGATCGGGCTGACCTTCTTCTTGAGGAGCTTGCAGACCAGCAGGGTCAGGCACACGGCGGCAAGGCCGGGGATGAGCTGATCGAGGTTGGCCTGAAGCGTGGTGACCTTCATCTGATCAAGGGCGGTAGCACCGACGGAGTTGTACATCGTCAGCGCTTCCTTGATACCCTCGGAACCGGAGGGCAGGCTAGCCCAGTCGATAAAGGCGCCAGCAGACTGCTTGACCGTGGAGACGATCGGGGTGAAGGAAATGGACACCCAGCGCTCGACCAGGGCGCCGATGATGAACATACCCAGGATGGAAGCGCCCTCGGTGACCTTGCCCATCAGACCACCGGAGAGGTCCTTGGCGATGGAGGAGCCGACCTTGTAGCCAAACTCCTGCGTGTACCACAGGAAAGCGTAACGGATGATGTTCCACGCGAAGAAGAACAGCAGCGGACCGACGATGCTGCCGGACATGGCCAGGGAAGCGCCCAGAGCGCCCAGAATCGGGCGAAGGGTGAACCAGAAGACGGGGTCACCGACGCCGGCGAGCGGGCCCATCATACCGACCTTGACGCCCTGGATGGCGACATCATCGATCGGAGCACCGTTGGCGCGCTCCTCCTCGAGGGCGAGGGTAACGCCAATGACGGGGGCGGAAACATAGGGGTGGGTGTTATAGAACTCCAGGTGGCGCTTAAGAGCGGCAATCTGGTCATCCTTGCTGGTGTAGAGCTTCTTGATCGCAGGGATCATTGCGAAGCACCAGCCGCCGTTCTGCATACGCTCGTAGTTCCACGAGCCCTGAAGGAACTGATGACGGAAGCAAACCTTCTTGCGGTCAGCCTTGGTGAGCTGAATCTTGTTCTCTGCCATATGTATCACTCCCCTCCTACTCGTAATCGTTCAGAATGTCGCCGAGCGGGTCGCCGGAGCCACCGCCCATGCCGCCACCCTGCTTGGCCAGATCCTTAAGGCCAAGGTAGATGAGGGCAAGGGAGATGCCGATGAGACCAAGGGCGATCAGCGTGAGCTGAGGGATGGCAGCAAGGACAAAGCCGAGGACGAAGAACGGCCAGGTCTCCTTGGTGGCCATCATGTTGATGACCATGGCGTAACCGACGGAAGCGACCATGCCGCCGCCGACAGCCATGCCGCCGGACAGCCAGTCGGGCATAGCGTTAAGCGCGTTGGTAACGGCCTCGGCCGGGATGACGCACAGAAGCACTGCCGGGATGGCGATACGAAGGCCCTGCATGAGGATGGCAGCATACTGCCAGCGCTCGATGCCGGAGAAGTCGCCCTTCTCGGCGCAACCGTCCATGGCGTGAGCGATAGCGGTAGCAATGGTACGGCAGATCATGGTCAGGAACAGACCAGCGACCGACAGCGGGACGGCGACGGCGATAGCGGTGGTAACGGCCTTGGCCGAATCGGTAGCGCCACCGTTGAGGGCGAGCACCATGATGATCGAAGAAGCGACCGAGGCCAGAGCGGCGTCAGGCGCGACAGCGGCGCCGACGTTAGCCCAGCCAAGGGCCATCATCTGGAGCGAACCGCCCAGGAGGATGCCCTCCTGAAGGTGACCGGTTACGAGACCGATAAGCGTGCATGCCACGAGCGGCTGATGGAACTGGAACTCATCCAGAATGCCTTCCATACCGGCAAGCAACGCGACAATCGCAACAAGCAGAATAGTGATTGCAGACATATATCGGACCCTCCTTTACTATGCTTGAGCGGCCAGTTCGGCCTTAGCTTTCTTCAACATGGCGTCGAGATCCTCGGAGGAATCCGAAGGAACCTTGCGGACCTCGAACTTGACGCCCTTGGCCTTGAGGGCCTCGAGAGTCTTAACGTCATCATCGCCCATAGCGACGGCGTTGGTGACGACGACCTTGCCCTTGGAGTGAGCCATGGAACCGATGTTGACTTCCTTGATGTCGACACCGGCCTCGATGGCCTTGAGCAGATCCTGCGGGTTCTCAAAGAGCAGCATGGCCTTGGTGTCACCAAAGCGTGTGTCCTTGACGACCTCGGCCATCTTCTTGATGGGCACGACGTTGGCATGGACTCCCGGAGGGGCAGCCTGCTCGATCATGGTCTTGCGGAGCTCGTCGTGAGCAACGCCGTCGGAAACCACGATGATGCGGTTGGGGTTGATCTGCTTGGTCCACGTGGTGGCCACCTGACCATGAAGCAGACGGGTGTCGATACGGACGTGGGCGATCTTGATGTGCCCATCGCCGATGACCGTTCCCGGAGGGATGGCGCCTGCAGGAGCAGCGGCGGCCGCAGCCGGCTTCTTCTCCTCGGGCTCCAGAGACTCGGGCTTGACACGCACGCCAGCCTTAGCCTCAGTCACGAGATGTTTTGCGATCGCATGTGCAGTGTTCTTTGCGTCAAAGCGCTGCGAATATGCCTCGATGAGCATAGGCAGGTTGACACCGGTGACGATAGCCCAGGAATCGTGGCCCTCGATGAGCCCGCTGATCTGGTTGAACGGCGTGCCGCCCCACAGATCAACGAGGAAGAGCACCTGCTCCTGGTCCTCGAAGGAAGCGACTGCTTCCTCGACCTTGGCACGGAAGTCGTCGGGGCCCATGCTCGGCTCGAGCGAGACCACGGCAACAGACGGCTGATCGCCAAAGACCATCGAGCCCGTCTGCTTGATTCCAGCTGCCAAGTCCCCGTGGCTAGCAAGAACAATACTTACCATCACATAACCTCCTTTTTGTCTACGTATTTCCTACACGACATGAAAGGAGTATACCTGTTTGGATTGTGGAATTTTAGCTAAATCCGCAAAAGGTTGGATTATTTGTTTAGACGTCTAGGTTTGTTACAAGTTGATTACGTTACTGCTTTTTGACTCATTACACGACAAGGCGTCGCTCATCAAGCTATGTATTTTATAGATACAAGCAAGCTGTTCATTAATATCGATATTAAGCAAGTGCGAATGTGCTCGTACTGTCACTATTTTGTTTAAACAGACATGGCTTGACTATTTGCACGACTTATGCTCAACAAAACTACTCAAAAAAGTTGCGGTGAAATAGTTCTTGTTTAAGAGTCAGAAGGCTGGATTTAGGAACTATTTCACCGCAACTTATAGGGGATCCTAGACGATGTGGAGGGGGTTGGCGGCGTCGACGGCGTCGGGGGCGTCGGAGAGGCCGTCAGGAGCAGCGTCTGCCGGGTCCTCGTCGGGGGTCTCGATCTGTTTGATCATGACCTCCTGGCCCTGCAGCAGGTATGTTTCACCGCTGCCGCAATGGGGGCAAGTCTTGCCGTGCTCGACCGTCGCGTAGTCGCGGCCGCACGCCTCGCAATGCGTCACGGCCTCGACAGGCTCCACGATAAGCTCCGCGCCCTGCGTGATAGGCTTTTTATCCGCCGCCCAGCGCCAAGCGTCGAGTAGTAGATCGGGGACGACGCCCGAGACCTCGCCCAGCAGCAGCGTGACGCTCGAAACGCGACGCACGCCATGAGCGCGCGCCACATTCTCAACATCGCGAATGATGTGATAGACGATTCCGAGCTCGTGCACTTTTAATTCCTTCCGCCGTTCTACCGAACGGCGGTCGGCTTGACGCTGCGCGAGCCCCAGACGGGCGATCTGCCTTTCAATCGTCGGGCATGGGCAAAAGCCCTATGCCCTCCTCTTTCAAGGCACCTCGCCACGCCTGGGACTCGCTCGCTGTCCAACCGCTCTCTGCGCCGTTCTCCTGCTTGTTGCGTTTCTTACTTCTTCCCGAATTTAATCTTGATGGCGCGCTTGAGCGCGTACTTGCCCAGGCTTGGAAGCTTTTGCTCGTATTTGACCATCGTGGAGCACTCGGGGCGGTCGCGATCCAGATGGATGGCGTCGAACGCGCACTTGGTGGTGCACAGGCCGCAGCCGATGCACTTGTTGGGGTCGACGATCGAGGCGCCGCAGCCCAGGCAGCGGGCGGTCTCGGCGCGCACCTGCTCCTCGGTAAAGGTCTCAACATACTCGCTAAACGGCGCAGCCTTCTCGCGTTCGCGGTCCACATGCGCAACCTCGCGGCTCGCGTTGTCGTAGCTCTCGATCACGACATCGTCGCGGTCGAGCGCGGTGTAGCGGCGCTGGTTGCGGCCGATGGTGAGCGTGGAGCCCGGCTGCACAAAGCGATGGATGGACACGGCAGCCTCGTGGCCGGCGGCAATGGCATCGATGGCAAAGCTGGGGCCGGTGTAGACGTCGCCGCCCACAAAGATGTCGGGTTCGGCGGTCTGGTAAGTCTGGGGATCGGCCAGGGCGCCCTGGCCGCGGCCGAGCTCCACCTTGGAGCCAGCCAGCAGGTCGCCCCACACAATGGACTGGCCAATCGACATGACGACACGGTCGGCATCGACACGGCGCAGATCGTTCTCGTCGTACTCGGGCGCAAAACGGCCCTCGTCGTCAAAGACACGCGTGCAGCGCTTGAAGGTGATGCCGCACACGCGACCGGCCTCGTCCAGGTGAATCTCCTTGGGGCCCCATCCGCAGCTGATGTGCGCGCCATCCTCAATGGCCTCGCGACGCTCCTCCTCGCTGGCAGGCATCTGGGCATCGCTCTCCAGGCAGAACATCTCAACGTGCTCGGAACCCAGACGGCAGGCGTTGCGCGCGACATCGATAGCCACGTTGCCGCCGCCCACCACAATGGTGCGGCCGGACAGGGAATCGATCTTGCCGCTGTTAACCTCGCGAAGGAAGTCGACGGCCACGGTCACGTCCTCGGCACCCTCGCCCGGAATGCCCGCAAGGCGGCCGCCCTGGCAGCCAATGGCAACGTAGAAGGCCTTAAAGCCCTGCGCGCGCAGCTCGTCGAGCGTCACATCGCGACCGACCTCCACGCCATAGCGGAACTCGGCACCCATCAGGCGAATAACTTCGACCTCGGCCTCGATAACGTCCTTCTCCAGCTTAAAGCTGGGAATGCCATAGGTGAGCATGCCGCCCGGGCGCTCGTTCTTCTCGAACACGACGGGCTTGTAGCCCTTCTCGGCCAGATAGAAGGCACAGGACAGACCGGCCGGGCCGGCACCGATGATGGCGATCTTCTGATCGAAGCCGCCGGCGCGCGTCGGCGTCACCACGGGTGGGACATAGCGGGTCGCGGCATCAAGATCGCGCTGGGCGATAAACTTCTTGACCTCGTCGATAGCCACGGCGGCTTCGATCAGAAGATCGCCATCATCGGTGC